>JAFDAE010000138.1 GCA_019314005.1 Deltaproteobacteria bacterium
TCATCTGTCATCTGTCATCTGTCATCTGTCATCTGTCATCTGTCATCTGTCATCTGTCATCTGTCATCTGTCATCTGTCATCTGTCATCTGTCATTAAAAATCGGATAAATCCTATTGTCGTCTTGTCAAGTGACTACCTCTTTCTTTCTGCTACATACCGTGCCAACGCCCGCAACGGTTCCCCTCTTTTACCAAAGATAGTCAATGCCTGCAAGGCATTTGATACCAGACCCTGTCCTTTTTCTTTTGCCTTGTTCATTCCAAGCAAAAGAGGGTAGGTCGCCTTTTTCCGGTCAAGGTCCGTACCGGTCTTTTTACCCATCCGCTCTTGTGAGCCCTCTATATTTAATATGTCATCATATACCTGGAAGGCGAGCCCGATAAATTTTCCATATTCTGAAAGCGCCTTGATTTCATTGTCTGTGCCTCCTCCAAGAATAGCGCCGCTTCTAACAGACACTTCAATGAGCGCCCCTGTTTTCAGCCTATGCATCCTTTCAAGCTCTCCAAGCCCAACATCCTTTCCCTCTGAGTCGATATCGAGCATCTGCCCCTGAACCATTCCAGCGTATCCTGCCGCCCTTGCGATCAGATGGGTTGTCTGCATCCACAACAGGTAATTTGCAGAGATATATTTTGGGTCAGTCAGAATTTCAAATGCAGCCGTAAGAAGAGCGTCACCGGCAAGGATGGCTGTGGCTTCTCCGTAAACCTTGTGACTGGTCGCTTTCCCGCGCCGAAGATCGTCATTGTCCATAGCGGGCAGGTCGTCGTGAATAAGTGAATAGGTATGAATCAATTCAAGAGCGCATGCCGCATGTATTACGTCCTCCTGGCTTCCTCCCACTGCCTCTGAGGCAGCTATACATAGAATAGGCCGCAGCCGTTTTCCGCCCGCCATAAGGGAATAGCGCATTGCGTTAAGCAAGCCAGAGGAATCGTCTATACTATCCCACAATCTCTCTAATTTTTCCTCGACAATCTTACGTTTTATGCGAAGATATTCTTTAAGATCAATCGACATCGGAATCTTTTTCTGTTTCAGATATAAAATCTACCTCTTTTCCTTCGCTTTGTACAAGTATCGAGACCTTCTTTTCAATCTCATCCAGCTTGTTTGAACAAAATCTCGAAAGTTTTATTCCTTCTTCAAACTTTTTAAGAGAATCCTCAAGGGATAGTTCTCCTGTCTCAAGCTCTTTTACAATATCTTCGAGACGTTTCATCGAAGTCTCAAATTTCTGTTTCGCCATATGTTACTTCCTTTCTATTCGACAAACCATCTTCCCTCGAGCAACTATCACCTCAATCTGTTGCCCCACAGAAACAGTTTGTACATCTCTTATGACCCTATAGTCTGGAAGTGACTTGGCAATACTGTATCCCCGGCTTAGTGTAGAAAGAGGGCTAAGGGAATCAAGCTTGCCGGCCACCGCATGAAGAATCCCTCTATGGTGTTCAAGACATCGCTGTATGCTTTGGCAAAACCTTTCGTGCCAGAAGTTTCGCCTGTCTTCGGCTTTACGGATATCACTCGAGAATGAATAAACAATTCTGGAGAGATTGTCGTCCACACGAAGCCGCAGGTTCTCAATCTGTTTTCCGGGATCTGACAGCCGTTTTGCAAGATGGTATATATGTTCGCGAAATCCGCTGATTTTGTTCAAAAGGGTAATTCTAAGTGAGTCAGCCATATCGGCGGTGCGCGCTAACAAATCCGCTTTGCGCGGGACTACGAGTTCGGCCGCGGCCGAAGGAGTAGGGGCCCTCAAGTCAGCCACAAAATCAGAAATCGTGTAATCGGTTTCGTGCCCGACAGCTGAAACAACAGGAAGATGAGATTTATAAATCGCACGAGCGACCTTCTCAGTATTAAAAGGTTGGAGGTTCTCTAATGAACCGCCGCCTCGCGCAAGGATAATCACATCAATGTCATCCCGCTTATTAAACAATTCTAAGGCGTTTACGATCTCTTCGGCCGCGCCGTCACCCTGTACGCGCACCGGCGCGATTAATAAGGTCATATTATCGAATCTGCGCCGCGTGACATTGATAATGTCTCGAATAACCGCGCCTGTCGGCGAGGTTACCACCCCTATTTTCTCAGGCAGAACCGGAAGAGGGCGCTTGTGAATTTCGTCAAAGAGTCCTTCATTTGAGAGCTTTTCCTTGAGTTGTTCAAAGGCGAGTTGAAGGGCGCCGATACCTTTCGGTTCCATAACCTCCAGAATAATCTGGTAGGCGCCTCGTGGCTCAAACACCGTGATCCGGCCCATGGCAATTACTTCCATGCCGTCTTCGGGCTGAAACTTAAGGAATCGGTTTTGACCGCGAAACATTACCGAATTGATCTGGGCCTCAGGATCTTTTAATGTGAAATAAAAATGGCCCGAGGTCGGAACACGAAAATTAGAGATTTCACCGATGACCCAGACAAAAGGATAGGCTTCTTCCAAAAGAGATTTAATGGAGTTAGTTAGTTCGGAAACGGTATATATGCGCTGTTCCAATTGAGTGAAAAAATTGTTCATTGTGGAACCGATTTATAGCACATAGAATAAATGACAACAATAAAGAAATTGGGAAATTTAGGGGTTGGGGAAAATCCCTAAATTTTTACAACGTCTGATAATGTATATTATGTAAACTTTGGCCTGAATGCAATCATGTCTTCAAATCCCCGAATTCCCAGATCCTGAATCACTAGATTGTTCCCCTTTCCTTTCAAGGATATTTCTGATCGCCGGCATCAAGTACACATTATCAAGGTCCATGCGGTTCAGGCACGTGGCTAACAGTTTGATTCTCCCGTCAAACGGTTCGGCCTTGTCAATGATAACAATATAGCGCCCCCCTGTTTTGCAAATTCCACTTTTTGCGGGAGGATTTGTCGTCTTCAGGTTCCGCTCGGACACCACCACTCCGAGCTTTTCAGCCACCGAGCGCAATTCGCTATAGATCCTTTCAGGTTCCATTGTTACAATTCACTCCCCAGGCGCCTTGGAAACAAAAGCCCGTTGCATTCCTTTAGAAAATATTCGTCTGTCATACCGGCAACATAGTCCCGTACAATCTCAGGCGCCGAGGCGTTAGCACGATAGGACTCGTCCATGTTGTCGAAAAAACGACGGAAGATCTTTGAATCCTCTCTCTGTTTCTCAAGATCATGTAGATATTGCTCAAACAATACTTTAAAAAGGTGATCTATCTTGCCTGAATCCGGCCTTATTTTTGAATTAAGATAGATATGTTTCAGGTTGAACTCCTTGAGTCCCTTAACCGCTTCAGAGATCTCCGGGCTAAAGGCGGCATATGGTTGCTGAAAGCTGTTCGCAATTACGTCCTCCACCAATTTGTAGACTATCGTCCCGTTGGTATCACCCAGACGCACAACAACATTTCTTGGAATATCGGTTCGTTCAATTAGACCGAGGAGTATGGCATCCTCTATATCTCTCCCGATATAACTAATGGTGTCGGCTATGCGAACAACACACCCTTCAAGAGTCATAGGAACGAGGTCAAGATCGGGATTTGTATATTTTTCAACAAGTTCTCGGTCAAACATCTCAAAGGTTTTCTTGTGAATCGCCTGTAGCATGTCGCTGTGGACTTCGCCATCATGACACATAATACCATCCAATACCTGAAGCGACAGGTTCCATCCTTTCCCTTGTCTTTCAATTTTTTCAAGAAATCTGACGCTCTGAAGGTTATGCTGAAATGGACCGATTCCGTTTGCTACGCACAGCTTTGACAAATAGGTCTCGCCATCGTGTCCAAATGGGGAATGGCCAATGTCATGCCCTAATGCGATCGCCTCAATGAGGTCTTCGTTCAGCTCTAAGAAGCGACCGATTGTTCTGGAAATCTTTGATACGAGCTGCACATGAAGAACTCTGTGAGTAATTTGATCGTTGTCTACAAGGGAGAAAACCTGGGTCTTGTCAATGTAACGGGTATAAGCGGCAGAATGAAGGATACGGTCTGAATCAACTGAAAATTCCTGACGATGTCCCTCTTCAATCCGCGGATCAGGGACACGTCTCAGTGCATCCCTGCTCAGTGTGGCATGGGGTGAGAGGATTGTTTCCTCTCTGTCAGTTAAATGCTTTTTTATATCTCTTAAATCAACCATAGCTTACTAACGTGAATTAAGAGTTAAAAGTTAAGAATGAAAAATTAGAGGCTGAGGTTCCAAGCGTTTTTCACTTTTCATTTTTAACTCTTAATTCTACAATTCTCCTCTATCAATCATTTCATCTACAAGCTGATAATAATTGATTCCAGCCTTCTTGAACCCCTTTTTTCCATACTTCATATTCGCCTCCAGTACCCAGTAGCGCCCCCTGGCAAAACATATGTCAAGACCCACGTCGTCAAAACGGCACTGTCTGGCAGTATTGAGCGCCAAATCAAGGCCTTCCTCCGGTATATTATCGAAACTGATCTCTCCTCCCTGGGATACGTTGGTACGAAAGTCGCCTTCCGGAGCGATACGCCAATATGCATGAATTATGCGATTTCCCATAATCACCACACGGAGGTCACGATCGAATTCAAGATACTCCTGGATATAGGCCACGTGCGTTAATTGGATATAATCGGCAAGTTCCTGTTTGTCACGGATCAAGTAAACGCCTTTTCCAAAAGCCGATCCCCTTGGAATTTTGCCGATGAGCGGGAATTGAAAACGATCAGGGATACTTCCCTTTTGACGATTCCCATAAAAAAAGCGTGTCTTTGGGTGAGGAATATCCAGAAGCCGGAACAGGGTAGTCTGTTTGATCTTATCTTGCGTAAATTTATATGTATGATAGGTGGGAAAAGTCCGCTTTCCTATGGTGTCAAAGATGTCGGCGTAAAAAACAGTGGGATAATAGATAACAGAAGAATTTCGTATTAGTTCTTGCTCCCAATCTTTGTAATCGGAAAAATTAGGACGTACCCCGAGTGTGATTACATTCTTGCAGCGTCTCAAACGATGTTCAAGTGCGACTTTTTTTTCCATTAGAGTCTGATAACCTTGATTGTTCAGCCACGAATGAACACGAATTTACACGAATATTGAAAAGTGCCTCACTTCTTAAAATCTTTGGGACTTAGATTGTACTTTTTAAGGAGGTTGTAAAAATCTGCCCGATATTTTGAGGCCATCTCTGACGCCTTGGTTACATTTCCTTTGGTTAGCTCAAGTAGATTGATTAGATAACCTTTTTCGAACTCCCCCTTGGCTTCTTTCAATGATTGTGGTTTAAGTTCGGTTGGGACAATGTCTTTATGTGGCAAAACCTCTTCTTCGGTAATCATATTCTTTATGGTCATTGCAACCGCATACTCAATAGTATTTACCAGCTCTCGCACGTTTCCAGGCCAATCATAAAGCATCAGTTTCTGGATATCTTTTTTCATCTCTTTGGTGTATTTTTTCAAGAAATGTTTGGCTAACGCCGGGATATCTTCCTTTCTTTCCCTCAGCGGGGGCAAATAAATAGGGATAACATGTATTCGATAAAAGAGATCTTCTCTAAAAAGTCCGTTTTTTACCTCTTGCACAATGTCCTTATTGGTTGCCACAATCAATCTTGCATCTACATCTACTGGTTTCTCCGCCCCTACCGGATGAAACTGGTGAACCTCCAATACCCTTAACAGCTTTGCCTGAAGAGCTGGAGACATCTCCCCAATTTCATCAAGAAACATTGTCCCACCGTGAGCCTGTTCAAAGAGCCCGCGCTTATTTCGAATGGCGTTGGTAAATGCTCCTTTTTTATAGCCAAAGAGTTCGCTTTCAAGGAGTGTATCGGGTATGGCAGCACAATTTACAGCTACAAAAGGATCTTCCTTTCTGGGACTGCACAAATGGATTGCTTTGGCGATCAACTCTTTTCCCGTACCGCTTTCACCATGCAGATAGATGGTAGAATCGGTCTGCGCAATTCGGGCTACCTGCTGGAGCACATTCCGCATTTTCTCGCTTCGGGTCACGATATTTTTAAAATCATACTTTTCCTCGAGGCTACCCTCCAGTATTTTAATTTCTACAGCCAGCTTGCGTTTTTCCAGCGCTTGTTCGATATGAGAAAGGAGATCCTGCGCATCAAATGGTTTCAAAAGGTAGCTGTAAGCCCCTCTTTTCATCGCATCTACCGCATTTTCAACACTTCCGTGCGCGGTGAGAATAATAACCGGCAAGTCTGGGTTGATCGCATGAAGCTCCTCCATTAAGCTGATTCCGTCGGTGCGCATCAATTTCAAGTCGACAATTGCAAGGTTAAAAACATGTTTTTGGGCAAGCTCAAGCGCCGCGTCTTCTTTTTGTGATATTACGGCTTCATATTTTGCAGCCTCTATTCTCGTCTGTAACAGTTCGAGGAGGTTCTTATCATCGTCCACAATTAAAATCTTTCCAAGCGACATATTACTCAGTCCATTCTTTTTTCTTTTTTTCAAGTTCGATATCGACTTGTTTCATCTTTTCTATGATTTCCAGCACCCCAATCCATATTCTTGTCCGTGCCACCATCGGACTCTTTGGATATTTTGACACAAGCTCTTTGAAATAGCCAAGAGATTTCTCATAATCTCTCTTTGCATTCCCATAGTGCGCATATACTAATCCTAACACAAAAAGGGCCTCATCTTTCGGCGAATCCTCCCCGTTCAATTCAAGAATTTTTTGGCTTTCCGCTATAGTCCCTTCATAGTCTTCCAGGTCTAAAAGCTCCTCGGCATGATCAAGAAATTCCCCTATCTCTTCCTCGTATCTAAAAGGTTTCCCAAATTTTCTTTTCTTTGTTTTTTCAATTGCTTGTAATGTATCTATCCATATCCTGGACTCCCCGATCAAAGGACTTGTAGGATAATCTGATACGACCTTTCTGAAATAGGCAAGAGATTTTTCATAGTCTTTTTTTGCCTTTCCATAATGTGCATAGATCAATCCCAAGGTGAACAGAGCCTTGTCTCCCGGCGATTTTTTGCCTGCTAAATCTAATGATCGTTGACTCTCCTGTGCCGCCTTTTCAAAATCGCCCTGTTCCAGAAAGGTCTCCGCACGGGAAACATGCCCATATGCGCTCCAGCTGTTTTGTAAGCCCGCGCATGTGGCGCATCCGGAAAAAGTAAGCAGAATCAAACCGGCAAGGTAAAAGTAAACGTGCTTCCTTGACCCATCTTGCTTTTTGCCCATATCTTCCCTCCATGGGCATTTATAATATTTTTTGCTATACACAGTCCTAAACCTGTACCCTCTCTTTTTTTCTGATCTTTTATTGATACCTGCTGAAATTTATCGAATATGGAAAATAGTTTTTTCTCTGGTATGCCGAGCCCTGTGTCAGCTACCGAAACAGTCACCTCATGGTCTGCAGAGTCTGCGCTTACCCAGAGCTTTCCGCCATCCGGAGTAAATTTAATCGCGTTGCCAAGTAAGTTTCTTAACACATGAAGAATACGTTCACGGTTTATGTTCACCTTTGGCAATATTCCTGAGATTTTCCCTGTAATATGTATATTTTTCCCTTCCACAAGAGGCTCTGTTTCAAATATTACCTGATTAACAAGTGGGGCAATACTCATCCGCTCGAAATCTTCCGGCATCATACCCGCCTCAATTTTTGACAGATCGAGGAGAGAATTGACAGAGCGTATCAAACGGTTACTTTCTTCGCCGATAATAGTCAAAAGTCTTCTTTGCTTATCTGTAACAGACCCCCCTACCCCTTCTAATAATAAATTAGTCCCCTCTCTTATCGATGTCAGCGGTGTACGAAGGTCGTGAGAGACATGGGAGAGAAAATCGGCCTTCATTTGATCTAACTTTTTCAGCTTGGCACACATAAAATTAAAAGAAGTTGCCAACTCATTTACTTCAGGCGGAGATGACAAGTCTAAATATCCGTCAAACACCCCGCTTTGAGCTATTTTTTTAGTCCGATCTTTCAATAAAGAAAGGGGCTTATTGATACTCTTGGTAATTATCAAAGAAATGAAGAGCCCGACAATCAACGTGGTTATTGTCATAATCAAAGACATCTCAGCGGCTCTTTTGCCGGTCGCCTCCAGGGTCTTCATTTTTCCGTCGATATTAGCTTGTGTATAAGTATTTAATTCTTTTAAAATATCTATTACGCTATTAACATGCTCCTGTTTTTCTTCTTTATAAGAAATTTCTAAAAGGTTCTTCCCCTCGTTCAGATATTGCACCTCTTTTTCAAAAAGAGAAAGATACTCGGAGTGGAGTTTCTTTATCCGCTCTATCCAAGTTCCCTGATCAGACTTAGAATCATAAGACAGCCCGGAAAGATATCGGACAAAATCCTGTTTTGCTATCTGAAATTGTTTATAAAAACTTTCGTCTCTCGTGAGAAGATACTTATTTTCATATCGGATCTGGGATAACAATGAGTCTCTAATCTTAGTTACATCATTTATCGCAACATTGTCCACGTGAAGGATAAGATGTGTAAGATTGGTGAGACGGTACAGCTGGTAAATCGTATACGTGCTCAAAGCCACAACAAGCAAAAAAATACTCAGGTAGCCAAGAACAAGCCGCTGAAAAATCGTAAGTTTCATCAGTCTTGATGGTTTCGTAAAAAGTCTTTAGTTTGATAAAGGATGGCTAAGTAAAAAGGTCAATATATGTAGATTGGATTTTTTACGACGCCATCTTACTTGTACGTTACAGTATACATTTAGAAGATTCAACTGTTTTTTGTATGGTTTTGTAGCGCTGAAAATTGGTGGCTTGTGAGTTCAATCTCTAGGAGGCTGTCCTAGAACCTTCTCGGGTTCATCATCTTATGCTTTCGAGGTAAGCAAGGTCCTGGTCTTGGGTGTTTTTCGTGCCAATGGCCACTATGTTGGTCTTCGGTCGGTCATCCTGTTGAAAATAAAGCCTTCCCGAATAGGAAAAGTCCACCTCCAGGATATTCATTTTTCCGCCCTTGCCAAATACCCTTCTTTTAATAGACACAAGAGACTGGTCTTCATTAAGCCTGTGTATGACCTCTTCAGCTTTTAATTGAAACTCACTGGTGAGTGACAGAAACCCTATAATGGCCCGCTCAGTAAAAACTAAATTTTTATAAAGCACTTGAAATCTCTTGCCGGTAGTTGCAACTTTTTTCTTCTTTTTCTTTGGCTGTTGGAGTTTTCCTTGCAAACGATCCAATTCTTCTCTTAATTCCAGCACCTCATATTCAGTTGCTTCCTTCAGGTCTTTTTGGGTATCTAACCCTTCCTCCAGTTTTTCAATCTCTTCCAACAATGCGTCAACATCTTTTGAAAGACTACTTTTCTCTTTCTTAAGACCCGCGATCTTTGTTGAGTAGTCGACCTGGTTGGCTTTCACAGCTTTTAGTCCGTTCTCAGTCTTGCGCAACCGCCTGGTAAGACCCCGAATGACCGTTTCGTGTTTTACTTCTTGTCTCTCTGTTTCTCTAATCCCCTTTTTTATAAACCTGTGGACGATTAAGACAAAAACCAAGACGTAAAAAATTATGATGCTGCTCGACAACAACCCGTAATATTTGATCTCAACATTAACGAGGAGCGTCAGGCCGTCGTTTAAAATTTTGTAGTTTTCTACACTGACTTCCACGTAATTAAGGTTTTTAGCCTGAAATTCCGAGAAACCGTCTGTTTCCTGGAAGTTTTTGTGATCCATTTCAAACTGGCTTGGATAGAGTATGCGATCATCTTTTGTCTTTACCAGTATGTCTATTTTGACACCCAGTTTGCATTTAAGGCATCGGCTTAAATATTCCTCTATATTCCTGTTGATTTCTTCTTTGACTGTGTATCGACCTTCATAAAGGGCCTCGTCGTTCTGGATAAGGATCTGATTGAGTTGAGATTCCTCATGCCTATGGAAGTAGTTTTCCAATACCTGGAGCGTCAGGATATAGCATATGGGCGGCAGTAGAATGCTAACCAACAATATTTTGAGGGGAAAACGTTTCACTTGTTCCTTTTATCTCGAGGCGGCAGGCGCTTCGATGTTTTTTAATATGCTGCGGGCCTCTTTCGCCAGATGCGGATTAAGCTCCACCGCCTTCAGCAAGTCCGGCTTTGCCGGCTTCAGCTCCCCTTTCCCTATCAAGGATAGTGCCCTAAAGTAATAACCCATGGCACACCGAGGCCGCCCTTTTACCACCAGGTCGAACCTATTCAAGGCATTGTCAAAGTCCTCTCTGAGCATATAAATTCTTCCTTTTAAAAGATTTGCTGGAAGATATCCCCCGTCTTTTGCAAGAACCTGATCAACCGCAGACTCGGCATCCTTCGTATGTTTAAAGTCAAAATGCAGCTGCGCAATGCCTGTCATGATATTCAGGTCATCCTTGTTAATGGTTGCTGCTTTTTGCATCGTTTCCAGAGCTTTCTTGTAGGAATTTCTCCGGGCATAATAGCCCCCCAAGTTCATTAAGGGTGTAATATGCTTCCGGGGCCCATGATGCATAGCTTCTATATAAGTCTTTTCCGCCTGGTCCCACTGCCCGGTGCTTTCGTAAAAGCTTGCAAGTATGTAGAAGTTTTGATGCTTAGCTCCCAAAGCCTGAATCATCTTCTTCAATACTGTCTCGGCCTTTTCCCGCTCCCCCTTCTTTTCATAGAGCTGAGCCAATTCTATGTAAGAGACGCGCAATTCAGGATTTAAGGATAGGGCTTTCAAGTATGTTTTCTCCGCCTGCTCAAACTCCCCTTTTATGACTAAAAGACGAGCAAGGGATAGATATTTTTTGAAATGGTGGGGATCAATGGATGCGGCCTTATTCAGCGTCTGTACGGCCGAATCTATATCCTTTTCCTGAACCTGGACACCGGATAGTAGGACGAGGGCCTCGATGTTATCCGGTAATTTTTCTAAAACAGACTCGGCCTTTTTTCTTGCTTCTTCGGTTTTCCTGTCCAGAAGAAAGAGCCTGCCCATTTTCAACTGAGCGTCCAGATTGTCCGGGTTAATGGCGGCCGCATGCGCAAAGGATTGAAAGGCCTTTTTCCCATGCTTAAGCTTGAGATAGGCCTCACCCAGTTCATAATAAGCATCATCATTTTCTGGATCGAGTTTAATCGCATGGTTGAGCTCAGTTAACGCCTCTTTAAATTCGTTTTTTTCAATGTATTCCCGAGCCCTTTCCAGATGATTGGTCTCTTTCTCTTCCTTGCTTGTGCATCCACCAATAAGCACAAACAGGCCAAAGACAATCGTTAATATGGACAGAAACCCGGCCGACCGGATATTATGTTTCACGTTTCCTCTCTGCTCCTTTCAACAAATACTGAGACCTTTGAAAAATGCGACATTTTTGCAAAGGGCTCACA
>JAFDAE010000551.1 GCA_019314005.1 Deltaproteobacteria bacterium
TTGGTCCGGCAGTAAAAAACGCTTCGGCATGTCGACGGCCCGTGAATGTGCGACACTGCTTTACACCGATAAGATTTGCTGTGACGCCGATAAGGTTCATTTGATAGATTATTATCAAAAGATGCTCTCTGCCGCCGGTGCCCGTGTGCAAAGCACCGAGTTTGAGCCGGGTGTATCAGCCGAAGCCGACGAAAGCGTTCAAAAACTGCTTCGGGCTTCCGGGGTTTCCGCCCAGGGATATGCGGTGTTAGTTCCGGGAGCGGCCCATCAGTACAAGTGCTGGCCAGTTGAGAAATTTGCGTTACTTTCAGAAAGAATAGTCTCGGAATACGGGCTTGATATAATTGCTGTTGGAACTGCCGGCGAGAAGAGCATTATCGAGAAACTGCGAGCCCTTTCAGATGTTGGGGTTATTGACTTTTCAGGCCGGACCAATATTTCTGAACTTATGGCCTTGCTGAAAAGTGCGAAACTGGTAGTAAGCAACGATACCGGGCCGGGGCATATTGCCGCAGCGATGCGCTTGCCGTTGACCGGGCCGGGGCATATTGCCGCAGCGATGCGAGTGCCGTTGGTGATGATATTCGGGGTGACGAATCCTGTGAGGGTGGGACCTTATAAAAAGCCTGATGCGGTCGCCGCGGTCGATCCGTTCGAACGCGGTCAAGGCATCGAAAGCGCCGACCCCGCTCATCAGATCGGGGCGGTAACGTTAGAGATGGTTTTCGAAAAGGTAAAATGCCAGTTGGCCCAAGGAACTGAAAAAACCGACGTTCAAAATTAAACAACCGTAAATCATGCTCACAAAAAAACAGCGGCAAAAGACAAAGGAAAGACTCGTTGAGTTTCTCAAGTACCGGGTCCTTCATGTTGATGACTCGACGCATCGAATAGCTTTGGGCCTTGCGCTTGGGGTATTTGTGGCGTTTACGCCGCCTTTGGGACATCACATCCTGCTGGTCATATTGCTGTGTTCGATCTTCAGGGCCAATAAATTTGTAGGACTGACCTTTATCTGGCTGAGTAATCCTTTTACGTATGTGGTCCTGTACTATCCGAATTATCTTCTCGGCAGGGGGGTATTGGCGTTTTTCGGAACGGCAGGAGAAGTTGAACCGGCTCGAATATCGGCGATGTTTGACGAATCTCTTTCTTTCGATCATGTCATGACCAGTTTTTACACCTCGGAATTCTGGCGTGAATTAGGTAGTTTTTTTGTTAAGATAGGCTTTGAAATGTTCACAGGCGGACTTATTATCGGGAGTATTGTCGCCGGGTTAGCTTATTTTATGGGTTACCGACTGATCGACGGCTACCGCAGGAGACATCCGCACCACTTTCCTGATCACATCTAAAGCCTTGCTGTTGAATGGCTTACAATATTTCATATTTTGGGGTCCGGCTTTTGGAAACCTACCGTTTTTACCCCGGCAAAAAATAAGTGCATTTGCAGCCGTATCGGAGAGCTTTTTTTGCCGATAGAGTTTTTATATACATTCGGACGGCAGGTTCCATAAAACGGCTGAATCAGGAGGTCAGAGGTGTTAGATTTTTTTCAGCGAAAAAACAGTAACCGGCCGGGTTTTCAGATTAAAAGAGCAAGAGGATTGAAGGGTTTAAAATGAACGCGACAGAACTTGAATCAAAAAGTGTGTGTGAAAAACCTGCACGGAGTGCCGAAAAGACCATAGCAGAAGACATTATTAAATATGGTGTGATCACTGTTAAACCGGACACGCCGGTATATCAGGCGATTGCCACTCTCGTGGAAAAGAATATAACGGGTCTTCCGGTTGTGGATAAAGATATGTCGTTGGTGGGCGTTATCTCAGAAAAAGATTTATTGCGATTATTATTCGAATCACATTGCGGGGCGGGAGTTGTAGGTGAATATATGACCGAAGGGGCGGTCAGTTTTGATATGAAAGACAGTCTTTATGATATCTGCGACTGCCTTGCGAATAATGTTTTCCGGAGGGTAGCGATACTTGATAAGGAGAAACTGACAAGTGTGATCAGCCGCTCCGACATCATACGTGTCAATAAAAACAAATTCAAATCTTTTGACGTTCCTGAAGAGCCCAAAAGAGAAACGATCATCGCTAAGGATGTTATGAAGCCCGGCCTGATAACGGTCAAAAGGCAGATGAGCGTTTACCGGGCGATGGAACTTCTGGCTGATCACAATATTACGGGGCTTCCGGTCGTTGACAGAGATATGCACATTGAAGGG
>JAFDAE010000011.1 GCA_019314005.1 Deltaproteobacteria bacterium
TGAGCAGGCCGCTTCAAAGGAGGCGGGGTTAAAGAGTGTGGGGGATCTCTCTGAGGGAAATAAGCAGCAACTTGAGTTTTACCGGGCCGTACAGATAGCCATGAAAGGGGTTATTACGTACGCACAGAATCTCAGCAAAAAAGCAGCCGAGCTTGCCGCAAAGGAACAGGACCCGATCAGGAAAGAGAACTTTCATAAGATGACCGAGGTGTGTGCCCGGGTTCCTGCAAAGCCTGCGAGGACTTTTCGGGAAGCCCTTAACTCCATTTGGATAGTGCAGGTGGCAATCCACGCGGAGAATATCAATATGGCCATGAGTCCTGGAAGGCTGGACCAGATCCTTTATAACTACTACAAAGAAGATATTGATAAGGGGATATTGACTGTAAAGGAAGCTATGGAATTGGTCGGCTGTTTCTGGCTGAAGCTCAACGATAATACGAATCTTGTGCCCGAGACAGCCGAAGAACTGTTCGGTGGGGCCGGGACGGTGCCGGCCGTAACTGTGGGCGGAGTTGACGAAAAGGGTGAAGATGCCGTAAACGACCTCACCTATATCATGCTCAGGGTCACGGAACTGTTAAAAACAAGGGACCCGAGCTTAAACGCCCGCTATCACTATGAGAAGAATCCGGAAGAATACCGCGACAGAGTGGCCGAGGTCATTGTCAACACAAAGGCGGTGCCGGCAATTCACAATGATGTTGTGGACATCAAGGTTCTTGAAAATCAGGGAACTAAACTTGAACACGCAAGAGACTATGCCGTCATCGGATGCGTGGAACTGGCCTCTGCCGGCAGGAGCTACGATGCCTCAAGTTCCATTATGTTAAACCTTGTATCTGTGCTCGAACTCGCTTTGAACAACGGGAAAAGACCTGTAACCGGAGATGAGCAAATAGGCCCGGAGACGGGGGACCCCTCACAATTCAAGAGCTTCGAGGAGTTCTGGGAGGCATTCAAGAAGCAGTTGGAATGGCTTGTAGGAAATGCAGTTGAGCTGAATGAATATTTCGGACATGCGTATCAGGAGATTCTGCCCTCACCACTCCTTTCCGTTTTTTTCGAAGGCCCCATGGAAAAAGGGAAAGATCTCATATTCGGAGGGGCCCTTTATAATTCATCAGGGGCCACACATATCGGATTCGCCGACACAGTAGATTCCCTGAACGCGATCGAGAAGGCAGTATTTATAGACAAGAAGTGTGGTTTCGATGAACTCATGAAGGCCCTTAAGGCAAATTTTAAGGGTTATGAAAAACTCCATGCCTATCTCGTCAACAAAACTCCCAAATACGGTACTGAAGACCCTATCGCGAAAAAGAATGCCCAGAACCTGGTCCGCTTTTTGTACGATTTCTACCAGAGCCACACCAACTACAGAGGCGGAACGTACAAACCGGGGTACTGGACAATGACAAACCATGCCGGGCAGGGTAAACTCTCCGGAGCCCTTCCGAACGGCAGGAAGGAATACGAAGTATTTGCCAGCGGTATTACTCCGGTATCACAGGCTGCCAATGACCTTTCGGCATGCCTTAAAGCAGTGGGGGGACTGGAAAGCGAATGCATACCGAGCGGCGAAGCGCTTAATCTGAAATATCCGTCTGTTGAGGGAGAAGAGGATCTCAAGACATTCGGCCAGGCTGTTGAGGCATATCTCCGTTCCGGCGGGCTCCATATACAGTTTAACATTATGTCTTACGAGGACCTTATTGACGCCAAGAATAATCCTGACAAATATCCGGAACTTCTGGTAAGGGTTTCCGGGTATTCAGCGTACTTTAAGGACCTGAACGAAGCGATGAAAGAGGAGATTATCACGAGGACCGCGTATAACCTAAGAAGCGGAAAGGCTGTGCCGTTTCCCGAAGAACATAAGTCTATGCTTTCGTTTGAGTAAAGGAGATTATAATGCTGGAAAAGATTTCAAACTTTATTCTGCTCCGTAATATCCGGGCAAAGAGGGTGCAGAAACGTTTTAGCGACTGCATTGAGTCTAAATTTGCAGAAGAGTTCCTCGAACTGTTGCTGAAATTAATGGGTCTGGTTTTCTTTCTTAATAAAGATTTCAGAAGAAACATCAAAAACTTTAACGGCAGATATCTCTTTAGGAGCAGAGATGACAAGATTACAGTGGCCGCTGTCTTTCGAGACAACAAATTGAAAGTTTCTGAAAAAAAGATAGACAATACAAATGTCACCGTGACTTTCCGAAACTCCAAGGCGCTTATGAACTATCTCCTTTCACCAAAACCCGACATCCTCGGCTCGATCCTGAAACAGGATGTAACTATTGACGGCAATTTTAACTACCTTTACAAATTTGCTTATATGTCTAAGCATCTGCAGTTAATGATGACAGGCAAGGCATGAGCAAAGATGAAAAACTCCCCCTAATATTCGATATACACCACTTTGCCCTTGATGACGGCCCCGGCATAAGAACCACCGTATTCCTTAAGGGATGTCCTCTTTCCTGCCTCTGGTGTCACAATCCGGAGTCGATGAAAAGCAGCCCGGAAATCGCCTTTTATTCCCAGCTTTGTATCGAGAGCGTTGAAAAACTGCCAGTTTTTCAAAGCTCTCGTATCAACTGCGGCGACTGCAAGGCGGTCTGTCCGGAGGACGCCATAAGCTTTGAAAAAACCGGCAGTATCATCCGTGACAGGTGCACGGCCTGTGGCAAATGTGCTGAAGAGTGCCCGACAACAGCGCTCAAGATTGTCGGGAAATACTATTCAGTCAGCGACCTGATTGAAATACTACTGAGTGATCATATCTTTTATGAAACTTCAAAAGGAGGGGTAACCTTTTCGGGCGGTGAGCCGACGCTCTATATGGATTACGTCGGTGAAGTCATGAAGGGACTGAAAGCGAAGAATATCCACATCGCGATAGAGACATCCGGGATGTTTAACCTGGCGGAGTTTAAAACGAAACTTCTACCATATATTGACCTCATTTTTTATGACCTTAAATTGTACGACCCTCATAAGCATGAAGAGTATACCGGCAAAAGTAATAAACAGATACTGAGCAATCTTGCTGACCTTGTAAAGGAGTCAAGCGTTAGAATCATACCTAGGCTTCCCCTTGTGCCTAAAATTACCGCAACCACCGACAACCTGACTCAGATAGCCCGTTTCTTGAAAGGCGCGGGAATTACCACATGCGAACTCCTCCCTTACAACCCCGGTGGAATAGCAAAGAGAATGGCCATAGGCAAAAATGTCCCTTCTGATATTCCCCGGACTATGATGGGAATTGAGGAAGAAAATGAAATCAAACGTAACTGGAAAAAGCACTTCAGAAGTTGAAGCGCTAATTCTGTCCGGGCTAAGGCCTTTATGTGATTACCAAGTCTCCGCTTTTGACATATGTCCCTTCTTTTTCCTTCGAAGGATATACACCCGGAGGAGTATAATTATAATGGGAAAGCCGATAAAGCATATGTCATCAATCCTTCCATGTGAGAAATCGGGCGTGAAGTAATATATGCAACCTCCTAAAAGGAGACTTCCGCGTAGCGCCCGGCCGTACCCCATAAAGGTAAAGACCCTGAAGAATGTCATGAAGGAAAAAGACCAGAAGAAAAATAGTAACAGATCTGCCAGATAGCGGACTCTAACAGGAATCAAATCAGAAAAAAGTTGGAGCACCCTCTCATAAAATGGTGTTACTTTACTGGTGCGGATTTTAATGACCTCACCGATTGTGATTTTGTCATCAAGATAGGCGCCGCTGGGGATTAAGCAGTCCAAGGTTAAGGCCGAGTTTTTTTGGTGAAGGGCATCATTGGTGGACCTGAATGGAAGCTGAAGGATATGCCTTGTCATTAAGAATCCGCTGAGAAAAATAGAGGCCAACAAGAGTAAGGGTATGACCTGAAAGACCGTCCTGTTCATGGCATGAATGATCTCCTATTGAGTTGATAAAGATTTGAGTCGACAGCTTAACGAATGATATGATATCAATTAGATATCTTCAATAGAATTGTTTGGTTTTTGTGTTACGTATAGTGGCAAGTATTCATTTATTCAAGAATCGGCTGATACAAGCTATTTACCGGTTTTTTGGCTGGCTTTCCGAAGTATGTTCTCAATCAGTCCTGTAACCATTTTCAGTTTCAATTTCGGCCCCTCAGTGACCGGAATCGCTCAAACTGGGCCAACCTCGGGTCCAGTTTCGTCGCATTCGATTGACAAACTTAGGATACCCTGGCGCGACCTGCAGACGAATCCTTCAATGTTTTCCCTACTTAGCTGGCACACGTGTATTTCCGACTTCGCCGGTCGAGAAAAAGAAATAAATGAACTTGAAATCTGGGCGACAGGTAGACAGGCAGTCTCTGTTAAGTTCGTTACAGGCGAAGGGGGTACAGGGAAAAGTCGCCTTGCAGCGGAATTTGCGGAGAGACTAAATAAACGCAAATGGTCGGCAGGGTTTGTAGACCTGAGGAAGGCACAATCGTTTCCCGTCGAAAAACAAGGCACGCTACTAATTGTAGATTACCCTGAGGAAAACCGTGATGGTGTGACAGAGTTTCTTAGGGATCTCGCAGGACTCGGAAAGCGCGACAGATTACGTGTGCTTTTTCTGACTCGCCAGCAGATTGACAGTTGGGAGGAGGCTATCCACAATAGCAACGCGGCTGACCTTGTTGATATGCGTCCGATCGATCTTGGCCGTTTAGGTGCGTCAGCGGCACATAAGCTGTATTGTTCTGCACTGGAGCGTGCTGCTGAGGAATTCGAGACCAGTCCACCGCCTCTGTCTGAAGAAGCATTGGCCTGTTGGCTTGAGCAAGCACCTGAGAACAACCGGCCGCTATTTGTCGTCGCAACGGCACTTCACAGCGCCATTCATCCAGAAGATGAAGTCGTAGGATACAGCAGGGCTGAGGTCATTGGGCCACTATTAAAGCGTGAGCTTGATCGTCTGCAGAGAATTGCTGTCGGTAGGAGAGCAAATGATCCTTATGTTTACTCGCGTTTGCTTGCTTTATCTGCTATTGCTGATATGGTTCCGATTGAACGCGTCACTGAATTTGCTCAAGATACTAATTTGGAACTTGGGTTCCCAGAAGGCGTGAACCTTGAAGCTGAGCTAAGTGCCGCAGGTTTGCTTGCAGAACGAGCCGTTCGCGCACCGAAACCTGACATTCTGGCCGCTGCTTTTACGGTAGAGGTACTTGCTCAAAAACCTTCGACTGCACCCGAACTTATTTGGGCTGCGTTGAGCCTCGATATTGAAGGAGGACTGCAACGCATGGCACGCCTCAGTCACGACGCAGAAATTGTGCTTGGAATTCATGAACACCGGATGAGCAAATGGTTTGCAAAGGCCGTGTATGGGCTTCCCCGTCGTTGCGCAGCACTCGAGGAATTTTTCTCCGATGTTCACCTTCCTTTAGGCTGGATCGATCCCGCAGTAGCCGTATGGCAGACGCTTTTGGACGAGGCCGGGGATGATGAAAGGAAAGCCTATTTACTAAACAACCTGTCGAACCACCTGAGGGATGCTGGAGATAATACTGGTGCTCTGAAGGCGATACGTGAGGCTGTAGAGGTTTACCGTCGTCTCTCAAAGACGAATCCTGTCCGCTATGAGCCAAACCTGGCTATAGCCCGAAATAACCTGTCGAACCACCTGAGGGATGTGGGTGATAATACCGGTGCCCTGAAGGCGATACGCGAGGCTGTAGAGGTTTACCGTCGTCTCTCAAAGACGAATCCTGCCCGCTACGAGCCTGGCCTATCTATGGGCCTAAACAATCTGTCTACACACCTGAGCGATACTGGTGATAACGCCGGTGCCCTTGATGCGGTACGCGAGGCAGTAAAGGTTTGCCGTCGTCTTTCAGAGGCGAATCCTGCCCTCCATGAGCCAAACCTGGCTATAGGCCTAAACAACCTGTCGAACCGGCTGAGGGATGTGGGTGATTATGCCGGTGCCCTGAAGGCGATACGCGAGGCTGTAGAGGTTTATCGTCATCTTTCAGAGGCGAATCCTGCCCTCCATGAGCCAAACCTGGCTATAGTCCTAGACAATCTGTCTACACACCTGAGCGATACTGGTGATAACGCCGGTGCCCTTGATGCGGTACGCGAGGCAGTAGAGGTTTATCGTCGTCTTTCAGAGGCGAATCCTGTTCGCTATGAGCCAAACCTGGCTATGGGCCTAAACAACCTGTCGAACCGGCTGAAGGATGTGGGTGATAATACCGGTGCTCTGGAGGTGATAGGCGAAGCCGTAGATGTACGACGCCGTCTCTCAGAGGAGAATCCTGCCCGGCATGAGGCTGACTTGGTTATGAGCCTAAACAACCTGTCGAACCGGCTGGGCGATGCGGGTGATAATGCTGGTGCTCTGGAGGCGATAGGCGAAGCCGTAGATATAATACGCCGTCTCTCAGAGGAGAATCCTGCTCGCCATGAGCCTGCCCTAGCCAGCATCCTAAACGACCAGTCTGTACACCTAGGCAATGCGAATGATAATGCTGGTGCTCTGAAGGCAATATGCGAGGCTGTAGATATACGACGCCGTCTCTCAGAGGAGAATCCTGCCCGGCATGAGGCTGACTTGGCTACGAGCCTAAGCAACCTGTCTTTACTCCTGAGCGATGGCGGTGATAAGGATTAGGGTCGGGCCAAGCTAATTAGCTGATTTTCATCGAAAAGATATAAGAATATGGGCCAATTTCGGGGCAATAATTGCATTTTTAGGGACGAAAAGAGCAATATTGGGATAGAGGGTTCAGAGATAGGGGGGGAACCGGAGCAGTTTGATATTTTATAAAGGGTTGACATGCGTAACCTGTTGGGTTACACTAAAATAATGATAAAAACGTTTGCCCACAAAGGATTGGAGAACTTTTTTTATAACGGGACCAAAAAAGGCATCCAACCGAAGCAAGCCGATAAGATAGCCGGTATATTAGACCGTCTTGACGCGGCAAGTGTTATTAAAGATATGAATTTTCCAGGCTCAAACTTACATCTGTTGGAGCCTAAGAAGAAAGGCCGCTGGGCAGTTAACGTATCTGGGAATTGGCGGATTACCTTTAAATTTAAAAACGGGGACGCATACGAGGTAAATTATCATGACTACCATTAATGTGGCGAATATAGCGTCCTACAATCTTTGAGAAGGTGTGATTATGAGAATACGAAAAAGACCACCTACGCATCCGGGGAGCATATTAAAAAGTCATTATCTGGAGCCGTTATCTATTACATTAACGGACCTTGCCAAGATCCTCGGTGTATCGCGAAAGACCGTATCCAAAATTGTGAATGGACATACCTCGATAAGTTCCGATATGGCATTGCGCTTATCACGCGCTTTTGATACGAGCCCGGAGCTTTGGTTAAACATGCAGAACAACTATGATCTATGGCATGCGGTTCACGATTCTAAAGAGTGGGAGAGAGTTCAACCTATAGGAATACCCGGGCGCGGGTCCCGTGCGGGCACCAAAGGCTCTTGGACACAGTCGGTTTGATGCCCCCGCGAGCAAGAGGATTTGAACTCTCCTAAAGCCTATTCTCATGAAACCGTTTTACCTGGTACATAAATGCCTCCAGGCGGGTCATGGTATTGGTTTGTGCCTGGCCGTCGTAGGCCATATTCAGGAAGGGGATGTTGTCGTGCTCTTCCCTGCATCGTTTTAACAACGCGTTTGCGATAGTGCCGGGCATGCACGTAAATGGCATGATGTTGAGAATTCCCGCAGCCCCCTTTTGTATGAAGTCGATCGTCTTTCCAACACTTAAGACCGCTTCCCCCCTGAAGGCATAGTGCAGATATGGCCGCGCGTTCAGGATGATCTTTAGTATCTCCGGATCCTTGGGATAATGTTTGTCCCCCATGAACGCGGCGCCAAGGCGGTGTTCGTCTCTTTTTTGGATACGGTCCGTCCAGAGAGTGGTTAAAAATGTTTTTAGGCGACGGTGCTTCAGGCTTCGGTCCATGGCGATAAAGTTGATATAAAGGAGCCATTCGGCAATAGGAGGCATCCATACCTCTCCTCCCAAGGATTCTATTTTCCTCACAACATCTTCATTGGCAAAACGATTCGCGCGGGTATAGATCTCCCCCACAAGTCCAACAACCGGTTTATTCGGAGTCCCGTTTGTTGAAATGCTTCCAAAGGCAGTTCGTGCCCTGATTAATGATTGTGTCAGAGAACCCCTTTTCGCTATGGTGGTATTCACTTCTTTGAGGCCACGTTGATAGATATGATCTGTTTCGCCGGGCGTAGTTTCATAGGGACGGTATTTTCTCAACGCCTTTTCTAAGAAGTCAGTGGCGACAACCCCTTGCCAGACAAGTCGCGCAAAATCTTTGTCAACCATGCCGAGTTCTTTGTAGAGTACCTCACTTTGAGTGGGGGCGTAGATCGGTACCTGGGGGTATCCGAGTTCGTTCAGCACGAGCCGATGGAACCGATGATACTGGCCGAACCGGCAGGGGCCAGTGCCTGAGGGCATGAAAAAGGCGGACCGATCTGGATCAAAGTCCGGCCGGTTTAAGCGCTTTGCCATATCTCCCGTTGTCAAGATACACGGATAACATTCCTTTCCGGAGGTGAGCTTATGTCCAAGACGGAGCGACTCATCATCAGATTCCGGGAGGACCTCGGATTCAATTCCACAAGCCTTGAAGGCCGCTGCAATGGAAAAGGCCTGATCCGACATGGCAGGGATGAACACCTTGCGCGTGCCGGTCTTTTTAGCGCCCAGCGGTACGACATGGGCCGTGGACTCTGATGCGGGTGTATAGTGTTTCAAGCTGTCCAGGAACGCCTCAAGGCGGGTTATGGCGCCTGCATCAGCGCTGTGTTCGTCGATTTCTATTTCTAAGTATGGTTTCCCCTTTAGGGCGTTTCTGAAAAAATGAGCAATAAAGGAGTCCGGCCCGCACCCGAAGTTGGTGATGTAGATAGCAAATAGGCGCCGGTCTTTCCTGATCAATTCCGCGGCGCTCATAATCTTTTGACCGAATTTCCAATAATGGCTCTTTACGTCCAATGAGCTTTGGATTGCATCAAGTGGGAGAAAGTCCATGGGAATGGCCAGGGTATCGAGGTCTCTGAGTTTTTTGGGGAGATTGAGGTTAATCCCCGGGTCGTACCCGTTGTAAGGCCTGCTTACTACTATCATTGCCTTTTCATCCGGCTTCAGCCCGGAAAGGATCTCTTGTCCGCGGTGCCTGATCCTGAGATAGAACCGTTCTTGTGCTGCTTCGGCCTGTTCCGTGGCCCTGGAGATCTCCTTGGAATGGATACCGAGCACATCTCCGAGCCGTTTGAGTCCGCGCAGAAGGGATCCGTAACCACGCCCAAAATAGAGGACAGGCTGAATGAGGTGTACGCCCAATTCCTTGAAATTAATAGCAGAGTGTACCATATAAGGAAGGGTTTGCGCGTAAGGGCACAGATAGCTGAACTGAAAATCCGGGGATTGTTTTTTCAGATCAACAATATGGGGGAGAAAGATCGTATCGATTCCTTTGTCGATCAGATCAAGGATGTGACCATGTGCCACTTTGATCGGGAAACAGGTCTCAGCCACCATCCGCTCCACGCCTTTTCCGATAAGCCTCTTGTTGGTCTGCTCGGAGATGACGACGGTATATCCCAAAGACTCGAAAAAGGTGACCCAAAACGGCATCAGTTCCAGAAAAAACATTGTTCGAGGGATCCCTATGGTTCCTCGCTTTCCTGTACGTGATGTTTCCAAAAATGGTGTCTCAAGTAGCCATTGTTCCCGTTCCTTGAAAAGGTCCGGTATCTCATCACCTCTGGTCTTTTTCTCCCCAACTTCGTACCGCTCACATCGGCTCCCGTAAAAAAAAGGCTTGCTCCCCGCGACCGTGACCTTCCGTATTTCACACCTGTTAGGGCAATGCCCGCACTCAAACGATTTTATAGTATACCCGGATTGGCTCAGTTCAAACCCTTTGAACGTGCTCTCTTTCCAGTCCCGTTCTTTCATGGCAAGGAGAGCGGCCCCGATGGCGCCGGTTACATCGCAATCTTCGGGAACGGTAATTGGTTTCCCAGTGACCTTTTCAAAGGCGGCCACGATGCCTTGATTTTGAGCGGTAGCCCCTTGATAAAATATCCGTTTTCCGACCCGTCGATCTTCCACTACCCGGTTGAGGTAATTTTCCACGATCGAATAGCTGAGACCGGCTATAAGGTCCTTTTTTTCGCATCCCTGTTGTTGATGGTGAACCAGGTCTGATTCCATAAAGACAGTACATCGTTCACCAAGGCGGACCGGATGCTTTGAGGAAAGGGCCAGAGCTCCGAATTCTTTTTTAATAGAAATCCCCAGCTTTTCAGCCTGCTCTTCAAGGAAGGAACCGGTCCCTGCCGCGCAGACCTTGTTCATCATAAAGTCTACTATTACGCCGTTATCAAGGCTGATATATTTGGAATCCTGACCTCCTATTTCAAAGATTGTGTCTACCTCGGGATCTATGTCTGCCGCTGCGGTTGCCTGGGCGGTAATCTCGTTCCTTACGATGTCCGCTCCTATAAAATCGCCGGTCAAGTACCTTCCCGATCCCGTGGTGGCAGCTCCCAATACATGTACGCGGTTTGCCCACTGTTTGCCGATGATCGACAGCCCTTGCTTTACCGCATCCAGGGGGCGACCGGCGGTCATTAGATAGGCCTTTGCCACCAGGTTCTTGTGCGTATCTATCAGCACGACATTGGTGCTGATGGAACCAACATCTACTCCAAGGTATACATCGAGCCGGGAGTCGATGGAAGTCATGGAAGTTGTATCTATTCTATTCTGATTCCCATACTTCGATCTTTTTTCTATCGACAGGGGCGGCAGACGTTTTGCTTCTGAGGTATGGCCGGCAAGACACTCTTTCAGACGTTCGATGCCTTTAAACGGCTTCCAACTCTCTTTGTGTTCTATCGTTATGAGTGCGGCCCCGATGGCGCCCATTGAAAAGAAATGGCCTGGTATGATCAGCTCGCCCGGAGAGAGCTTCAGGATTGACTCAAATGCCTTGCGGACCCCAAGGTTGGCCGCCACGCCACCCTGGAAAGATACAGGGGGCTGGAATTTTTTTCCTTTCCCGATGTTGCTTTTGAGATTTCGAGCCATAGCAAAACAAAGGCCGGCAATGATGTCAAAATCCGGTGTAGCCTCTTGCTGGAGATGGATCATGTCGGTCTTTGCAAAGACACTGCAGCGTCCGGCAAGCCGTGGGGGTGTTTCGGATTTGAGGGCCAGGGAGCTGAACTCTTCTATGGAATATCCGAGCCTATGGGCCTGCTGGTCCAAAAATGAACCCGTGCCGGCCGCGCACATTGTGTTCATGGCAAAGTCATGTATTGCGAGTTCGTCGCCATCCTCCTGTCTTACCAATATCAATTTGGCGTCTTCGCCCCCCATCTCAATGATTGTCCTTACTTCCGGGTGGCATTGTTCGACCGCTTTGGCCTGGGCAATAATTTCGTTGATAAAAATTGCGTCCAATTGCCGGGCAACGAAGGCTCCCCCTGTGCCGGTAATGGAGCATGAAAGGATATTTTTGGCGGGTACGGTTGAAAGAAGTTCGGAAAGAACCTTGACGGTCGCCTTGAGCGGTTCCCCCTTGGTTCGGGTATAATTATCGAAGATTACATGCTTTTTTGAATCAAGGAGGACAGTGTTGACGCTGACAGAGCCTATGTCTATTCCGAGGTGTAATGGAGTCTCGTGTAAAGTGGACGTTCCCTTTTTCATGGATACTCTCCCACAACTATCCAAAAGAATTCTTCAATTCTATTATGACTGACATTCCTTAAGCTTATGCTACCGAATTGAAAAATGTTGGTCAAGCTATTTTCCATATTCGAGACCCTTGACTCTGTTTTTCCCTTCTGATACCTTTCGCATTATACATTATAATAGGTGTTAGGTGTTAGGTGTTAGGTGTTAGGTGTTAGGTGTTGGGTGTTAGGTGTCAGGGATCGGGAGTCAGTTTGGTAGAAAATGCGGAAAATAATGTAGTTAAGATTAGCTTTGACGACAATATGTTGGTTCGCACCCTTTTTGGAGAGCACAACAAGCACCTTCGCATTATTGAACAGGCTGTAGGCGCTAAGATTCATACAAGAGGGACCGATATAGAGATCCAAGGGGATCAGGTTATGGTTGCATTAGCCCAGAAAATCCTTAAGGAACTCTATGGACTTCTCGTAGAAGGATATCCCATTTATCCGACCGATATCGATTTTGCGGTTCGTATCTTAAGCGCCAACGACCGGACTAAATTAAAGGACATATTTTTGGATACGGTCTATATCCCTTCCAAAAAAAGACCGATTACTCCAAAGAGTCTGACCCAAAAAGAGTATATCGATGCTATCCGTGCTTTTGATATCGTGTTTGGTATCGGTCCTGCCGGTACGGGGAAGACGTACCTGGCAATGGCGATGGCTGTATCTTGTCTGACCCAGGAAAAGGTGAGTCGAATTATTTTGGTTCGTCCCGCGGTGGAAGCGGGTGAGAGTCTTGGATTCTTGCCCGGGGATATGTATGAGAAGGTGAATCCATACCTGAGACCTCTGTACGATGCACTCCACGACATGATGCGTTTTGAGAAGGCAAGCCGTTTAATGCAACAGGGGGTGATTGAAGTGGCTCCCCTTGCATTTATGCGGGGCCGTACTTTGAATAACGCTTTTATTATTCTGGATGAGGCCCAGAACACCACTTCAGAGCAGATGAAGATGTTCTTGACACGTTTGGGGTTTGGATCCAAGGCGGTTATTACCGGTGATATTACTCAAATAGATCTTTCTAGTGGAACAACTTCAGGACTTGTTGAGGCAAAGGATATCTTGCAAGGAGTTAAAAAGATATCTTTCATAAATTTTTCAAAGAGAGATGTAGTTCGGCACAAGTTGGTCCGAGATATTATAAAGGCCTATGAAGACCTGGAGATAAGGAAAGAGCGATTGAGGAGTAAAGGTTAATGGGGGACGATAAAACAAAAAAGGAAGGAAAGACTATCGACTTGAGGTCTTTCTCAAAGTCATTAACGGAGAAGCATATCCGATGGCTGTTGCTGATCGGGATCAGTGTTCTCATTACATTGCTTCTTTTCCCCAACCTTTTGGTGCCTGTCCATACCTATAAAGTAGGCGATATCGCAGAACGGGATATTAAATCACCAAAGGACTTTCTTATAAAGGATGAAGCAGCAACTGCGGAAAAACGGCAGGAAGCAGCCCGTTCTGTATTAATGGTGTATGATTTTGACGATAACCTCATAGTTTATTTGAGGAATGGTATCAATAACGCTTTTCAACCGCTTCGTGCCCTCTTGGACCAAACACTTCCAAAACAGCCGGCCAAGATTCCATCGGGTACGGGTAACAACCAGGTTAGACCAAATATATCTGTTCATGATCAGATATGGGAGCAGAAGGGAATCTGTGAGAAAATCCTTGGAATAGAGGTCAGCGAAGAGACTTATACTCTTCTTGAGAAGAATAAGTTTTCCATGACAGTCGAAAATTCAATCGTAAGGCTCCTTCAGGGTGTTCTCCATGTAGGGGTGATAGCCGAAGGAGGCTTTCGGGGAGCACAAGACAGGGGAATAACGCTTCGCAGGATTGGATCAAAGGTGGAAACCACTGTCAAGGACGTCAAGAGGTTTTATAGCCTTGATCAGGCCCGGGAAGTTATAAAAACAACCGCAAGTGTAGATTTAAAAAGATTTAGCCCCTCTCTTCGAACTGTTCTTGTGGGTCTCGCTCAAAGGCTGCTTCAGCCTAATATAACGTTGAATAAAAACGAAACAGAAGAACGGAAACAAACAGCAATAGAAGAGGTTAACGAGGTCTTTTCCCAGATAAAAAAGGGGGAGATGCTTTTAAGAGAAGGAGAAAGGGTACAACCTTTTCATATTCTCAAATTAGAAGCATTGAGTTCAGAGGTCGGTCAACAACACCTATTAAGCACGGTTTTTGGGCTCGTCCTTCTCTTGGGAGTCGTATTAAGAGTGCTGTTTGTAACCCACCTGAAAGGTGAAAAGAGGTTGTTCAAGACCAACAAGGACCTCCTTTTTTTATGCGTTATGCTTGCGGGATCATTTCTCTTGAGCGAAATTTTTGTTTCGTTGGCAGAGGCGGTAAGACAAAACATTGCCTATTCCATTCATGGGACTTCGCTTTTTTACGCCGCGCCGGTTGCGGCAGGAGCTATGATTGTCTGCCTGTTCATGGGGATGGAGGTGGCGGTCCCGTTTGCTCTGGTCATGGCATTTTGCGCGGCATTTTTGTTCGAAAATCGATTTGAATTTTTTAGTTATTTCCTTTTAAACGGCATGATGGGGGCCTATTGGACAAGAAGCTGCAAAGAACGTGGCGTTCTCATAAAGGCCGGTTTAAAAGTAGGGCTGGTAAATGTAGTTATTATTTCAGCCCTGGATATGTACCAAGGGTCCTTTTTTACCTTGCAGCTCCCGCAAGATTGGCTTTTCGGATTCCTCGGCGGGGTGGTAAGTGGGATCATAACCACTGGAATTACGCCACTGTTGGAGATGGCCTTTGATTACACTACGGATATCAAACTGTTAGAGCTGGCCAATCTGGACCGTCCTGTGCTGCGTAAACTCACGCTGGAAGCGCCTGGTACATATCACCACTCTGTTATCGTAGGGAATATGGTGGAGGCCGCAGCAGCATCAATCGGCGCTAATCCGCTATTGGCAAAGGTGATTGGTTATTATCATGATATAGGGAAGATTTCCAAGCCGCTTTATTTTATTGAGAATCAGATGGGCTCTGCAAACAGGCACGATAAACTCGCCCCGTCCATGTCGAGCCTTATCCTGATTGCCCATGTAAAGGACGGCGTGGAAATGGCCAAAAAATACAGGTTGGGGCAAGCGATTACCGATGCCATTCAACAGCATCATGGGACCAGCCTAATCAGTTTTTTCTATGAAAAGGCGAAGAAGATGAAGGGAGAAGATGCTGTTACTATTGATGATTTCAGATACACCGGTCCTAAGCCCCAAACAAAGGAGGCAGCGCTGGTTTTGCTGGCAGACGTTGTTGAAGCAGCATCCCGTAGCCTTGAGAACCCCACACCATCCCGGATTAAGGGGATGCTCCAAAAAATGATCAACAAGGTTTTTTTAGATGGTCAGTTGGATGACTGTGAACTTACCCTAAAAGATCTTCACGAAATCGCTAAGAGCTTTAACAAAACACTGACCGGAATTTATCACCATCGTGTGGAATATCCAGGGACACAGACCGGTGGCGGAAAGAGACAAAATGGAGATTCTGATAGACAACAGGCAAAATCTGTACCCGATAAACAAAGAGAGGATAAGGAAGAAGACGGAGAGTATCTTAAACGCCTTGGAATGTCCTGATGGAGAACTGTCGATTTTATTGGTAGACGACTCCCGTATAGCGGAGTTGAATAAAGATTATCTTGGAAGGTCGGGCCCTACTAATGTGATTGCCTTTCCAATGCAGGAGGGACAATTTGACAATATCAATCCGTATCTTCTCGGAGATGTGGTTATATCTATGGAAACCGCAGACAGAGAGGGCAAGATCGGCGGGATTACTACCGAAGAACGATTTAATGAACTTTTGATACATGGTATCTTGCATCTTTTCGGTTTTGATCATGAAGGGACGTCTGAGGAAGCTGAAAGGATGGAGGCAAAGGAAAGAGAGTTAAAGAAATTATTATGAACTACAGAGCTTAAGAAAAGATCTTGGTTTTTGGATATGATATACGGCATAAGTAAATCCGAAATTCGAAACACGAAATCCGAAACAAATTCAAATGACCAAAATTCAAAATCCGAAACATTATGATTTGGAATCATTATACTCTTAACTCGCAAGGAATAGAGTGCTGAGTGAGACTTTTACTGTTTTGAAAATTTGATATTTGAATTTCGGATTTGTTTCGGATTTCGATATTGAGTCTTTATGTTATCCTACGCACTTTTTCTCAAAACTATAATGTATGAGCTATGAACTAATTTTCCGGAGGAATACCTATGGTTGGTTTGGCGGTTAATGTTGATCATGTTGCTACCCTGAGAGAGGCGCGAAAGACTACCTATCCGGATCCTGTGACAGCCGCCGCATTGGTGGAATTGGCCGGTGCGGATGGTGTGGTGGTACATCTAAGGGAAGACAGGCGACACATAAAGGATCGGGATGTTCGTATCATCCGGCAGACAGTTCAGACCAGGTTAATCCTGGAGATGGCCTCAACTAATGAGATGGTGGCCATGGCCCTTGAAATTAGGCCGGATTTAGTGACATTAGTGCCTGAAAAACGCGAGGAACTAACTACCGAGGGGGGGCTGGATCTCGTGGTACATCGGGATCATATTGAAGACGCGATAGGATCTCTTCATCAGGGAGACATCCCGGTCAGCCTTTTTGTGGACCCTGACCCCGATCAGATAAAGATAGCTCATAAAATTAACGCGGATATGGTGGAGATTCATACAGGGACATTTTGTGATGCTGAAAGTCCTCAAAAGCGGGAAGAGACCTTTAAGCAAATAGTCGATAGCGCAAAAATGGCCCGCAAGCTTAAGATGGGGGTCAATGCGGGCCATGGCATCGACTATAACACGATTAAGGCATTTAAAAGTGTCACGGAGATTGATGAGTTCAGTATAGGGCACAGCATTATCGCCAGGTCGGTTATGGTAGGGATAGATCGGGCGGTACGGGAGATGATTGCCCTGATCAGGGAGCTTTGAAAAATGCGACATTTTTCAAAGCTCTCGCTTTAGCTTAGACTATATCGCCATATATTCATCATTGTGGAGAAGACAAATACTGTTTTTTGTCATCTTGGCCCGGTACATGGCCTTGTCCGCAAGTTTTATATATTCATCCACTGTCGTAAAACTGTTCGATGTTGAAGCAATCCCTATACTTGCCGTCACATTTTTCAGCACGTTTATGTTTTCCCCGTCTTTGCCGATTATATTCATTTCGAGTTGGGCAATGCTTTCGCAAAGCTCTTTTGCCAATTTGGTGGCTTCTTGTTGTTCTATTTCCGGGATAAAGACCTCATATTCATCGCCCCCATACCTGGCCACCAAACCTTTTCTTCCATATTTATTAAAAATGTATGATCCAAGAAGGTCCGCCACCAAGACAATTGCTCTGCTCCCCGTGCGATGCCCAAATGTATCATTGACTTCCTTAAAATAATCTAAATCTATAAAATAGAGATATCCACTTCTTAGTGCGTCAAGTTTGTCTGTAAGACGGAACTCAAAGTATTTTTGAGTATATAGCCTTGTGAGAGAATCTTTTTTGTATTCTATGGCCCGGACGATATTATTGACAATATAGCGTTCGCAAAAATAGTTGACAAGCTCAAGGTCACGTTTTGAGTAAGCGCCTTTCCCCTTTTTATTGATTAGCTGAAGGACACCCATGGTTTTATTTTCGATGATTATGGGAACGGCAAGGATGCTGTCTGAAACCAGGCCAATCTCCCGACTGTAGTCCGGGTCAAAAAACGGATGATTAGCGACATCGTTAACCAGCAATTTCTCGCCGGTTTTATAGACATATCCTGCTATGCCTTTGCTGGCACTGATAGAGCGTCCGACCAGGCATTCCGACTTATCACCAAAGCATGCTGTAAAAATGAGTTTCATTTTATCATAGTCAAGATCCCCGTTTTCGTCATAAGCTCGTGTTGACGGATCGTCTATGTAGATCGTTCCACTCCGGGAAGGGGCGACAAATCTATTGGCAAAGTCAAGGAATTCTGTGATGATTTCACTGAAACTGATGTGGGGTGCTTCCCTTTTGTCACGCCTGCGTCGATCCAGGATTTCATCGATTACCTTATTTTCCAGACAGAAGATTTCCTGCATATGAACCACCAAGAATGTTGTTTTTTAAATAGTAACTGACGAATGAATTATTAATTATCACAATCAATTGACCTGCGCAAGTCCGCATTGGCCCGACGTCCCGAGAGAATTGAATTTTCAAACCTTTTCTTATATTGACATATACTTACCTTTTTAGTTATCATGAGCCAGTTTCAAAACGTCCCCTTTTGCCTAATCTCTGCGTCAGGCTCAAATTATAATCCTCGAAATACTTCAAGTATTCCTGTGGTTATAATTTTCGCCTTTCTTGACCTTACAAGTATTCCTGTGGTTATAATTTTCGCCTTTCTTGACCTTAGACAAAATTGAACATTTTGAAACTGCCTCTCATTATTAATTATTTCAAAATATTAGGTAATGGAATATTATAGCCCATGATCTACGGGATTGGTGTAGATATAGTAAAGGTTTCACGTATTAAGGATGCTATGGATCGTTGGGGTGAACGCTTTCTTGATCGGCTCTTTACAGACGTTGATTGATCGGCTCTTTACAGACGTTGAAAAAGAGTACTGTCAAGACAGAGAAGATGCCGCTTCACGCTACGCGCTTCGTTTCGCGGCAAAGGAAGCCCTGTCAAAGGCCTTGGGAGTAGGGATGCGCCGTGGAATCCACTGTAAACAGATTGAGGTTGTTAATGAACCCTCAGGGAAACCATCTCTCCGGTTTTATGGAAAAGCAAAATCTGTTTGCGAAAAGATAGGGATACAAAACAGTTTCCTGAGCCTGTCGGATGACGGGGGGTATGCGGTGGCTATGGTGGTGTTGGAGACTTAACCTTGTTAATTAATCAGCTTAAACCATTACTGTCAGGTTAAAAACTGCATAACGACAGCTTCTTAGAAGAATCACATTGTTTTGTATTTTAGTTTCTTCTTGTACCAGGGCAAAAGGTGTTGAAATCACGTTTGACATTTTGTGCTTATACAACATATTGTATTATAATAAATTCATCGGCAGAGGATGGAAAATGGAAGTGGTAATGAGTTCCTCGAAAAATTAGAGAATCCCTTCCTCAGCCGTATCCTGTTGAACAAGTCTTATATAATGGAACTTGGGAGGTGACACTTATGAACAGAGTATTTA
>JAFDAE010000139.1 GCA_019314005.1 Deltaproteobacteria bacterium
TCCAGTGTGATTTACAGCGTGGACTCAAAAAATTGGGGTAATTCCTATAATAATCAGAATACCAAAAGCAGCTCGAAACCTCAAACGTATTTTTTTCTATCAGGATGGAAGGTTGTGCTGTGGGAATTTGTTGTGCAGGAGCGTGTGATCCGACTTATGAGTCTGGGCCGGCTCGAATCATCTTGGGGAAGGGGGATTTCTCACAAGGGTTTCAGAAGGTAAGACCAAGCGGCATCAATCTCGGGATCCATTCTTTTTAGCCGGATTCCTATATCGAACATGTCGCCATTCTTCTTGACCCAGGCTACAGTACCGCTGAGTTTTGCCGGGGCCAGAGCATCGACTGCTATTTTCACGGGGACACCCACGTCATACGGAGATTTGCTCTTAAGCATTATCCCTTCCTGACTCATATTATCTACATATTATATGCTATGATAACAAACAGTTAATCTAAAAAACCACATTTAGTAATTAACGGTTATGTGCAACGAGGGTACGTAATTGTGAAAAGAATTTACACTAAAAAATGTAAAAACGTTTCACATTTGGCAGGTTGAGCGGGAAATGCAGACAATATTGTGGTGAGTCAAATGTAATTGACTAAGCAATGCTTAAAGATTATTCTATATATATCCATTACCAATAATAAAACCGACGTGACGACATGCTTGAACTCGATCCGATAATTGCTCAAGTGAATGAGAACTGCGACATCGCTGATGCGAACTACGCGGGATTCTATTCCATCTGTGGCCTGGCTCTGCGCCTGCGCGATCTCTACAAATGGGACAGGGGTTTAGAAGCGTGGATGGAGGGAGATTCTCCCGAGGTGTTGGCGTGGATCGGCGAAAAAGAACGAAAGTGGGACAAACTCACAGAAAAGGCGTTTCATGAAATAACAATTTCCGGCCGTCAATACGATCCCTTCGATACCACGGCTATCAACAATCTGTTGGAGCCCCATGGTTTTTTCTACGGAGCCGGCTACGCCCGTAGCATGAGACCCACATTTTTTCTTGCCATGATTGAAAAGAAGAGAAAAATAAACGGTCAACGGATATATATCCTTGGCCGCGAATTGGCCCGTGACCTTTTTACGACTCCGGCTCTCTCTCAAGAAGAGTGTGTCCTGATTCGACAGGAATCAGCAACACTTTTTCTGTGGGACAGCATGCTCTATATAAAGAAATCAGGGCGGCACGCCCTTAGATTTGCATTAGAAGACTATGGGTTAACTGATGCAAAGCCCGCCATGTTGCACGCCCATCTAAAAAGGATGGCGGCAGCAGAAACAGAAGCATACATATATCATGAATTGGGCGAGATACATGATACGGTGTTTAACCGTGCTTTATGGAGAGAGATTATCGCCACATTCCCTCACACCCCGATCGAACTCCTTGCGCGAAGCGTTAAAGATCTTCTTGCCGACACAAATGAGTACGGCACACTGCGACACATATGCAAAGAATGCAAAACAGCCTCTTTGGCGTTTTATGTCGCCTTTCTGGATGGTCTAAGAAAAACGCTGTTCCCTGAAATTATAAGAGCTTTTAGAGAATTCATGGAAACGCGCGACTGGGACCTCATAGAGGAGGCTGCCACCATTGGCCGTAATACCGCTCAACACCATGCTGAAACGATCATCGACATTTACGAGACTGGTAAAGAAAAGCATGATAACATTTGGATAGAGACAGAAGTATCAAAACGTCTCTTAGCTCCTCTGGGTGTTTAATGGGATTCCTTCCAAGTCACCCGCCTTCCTATCATCTCGACCCCTTTTCCAAATTGACGAAAGCGTTCAATACTGTTAAAATTATTTTTTTATTTATGATGTCTCTTTAAAGTTCCCCCTACTGTCTCCACGGAAATACATGTGAGGCATCTAAATCCACAAGCTTTCAATCTCGGCCTCTTACATTGCGGGGAAATGGCAGTTATGCAAAGGTCTCTATTTATGAAACAAAATATGGGAGTATGGTAAAATTTGTGCTCCAAAGAAAGGGGGGTTAAGCAGGAATGCAAGAGTGTTGTGAAAGATGGGAAAAAACAACACATGCAGTGAACGTAACCGTTTTTATCGATGATTACGATAGGATATTCTTACGGGGAAGAAAGATTAAGTATTGTCCTGAATGCGGGGGAGTTCTTGTCATAGCCTCTAATGCAGAATGTTGCTATAGTTGCCGCCATTGGAAGCTCGACAGGTGTGAAAAAGGTGTAAGCGGAGCGGCAACAACGAATCATTGCAGTTTTTTTGAATGGAGAGAGTCAAGCTTATTTGGGTAAGAGGTGAAAGATAAGCGCTCACGATGACAGTTTTGAAATGATCTCATCTATCTGGTCTGTTCATAATATAAGTTGGCTTTTTTCATATCAAAAAAATAGGTCTCGTAGATTAACCCGAGCTGTTGGAAAGCCTCTTTTGCCGTGGGGCGGATTTCCGTACATTTCTTTAAGTATTCGACTGCCCTGTCAGGGTCTTTTGCCTCTAAGGAGAGTATACCAAGGTTGTAGAGTGCTTCGTAGTAATCCGACTTTAATAAGACGGCCTTTTTAAGATACTTCCGGGCCTCGTTATTTTTCCCCTGGGTATGTTGTATCACTCCCAAACAGTAGTAGATTTCAGGATCGGTTGTATTTGAAGATAGGAGTTTTTCAAACAGGGGGGAGGCCTTTTTGTACTCCTTACGATTGAACAAAGATAGCGCCAGCCGTCGGCCCAAGCGCATATCGCCCGTAAGGTGAAATCCTTTGCTGAGCACGGCGTCTTCTTTTTGTGGTTCTTTATTCCTTTCGTATACATCCGCGAGCATCAGAGCGATATCTGCGTTTTTGGGATCAAGTTGGAATGCCCGTTCAAGATGGGCCAATGCTTGGGCATCTTTTCCCTGTTTTATCAAAACGTATGCCAGTCCTTTCTGTCCATCCCTGTTTTCGGGTTCGTGCTTTATCACTTTAAGGTAGGAATGTTGAGCTTTGTCCAATTGCCCGGCATTCAGATAAAGGTATGCGATTTTTGACCAGAGTGCGGTCCACCCGTAGAGTTTTTCGGTTTCAAGAAAGGCGGTGAGCGCTTCTTTTTCGCGTCCCAGGCGCAGTTCCACTTCTCCCAACAGATAGAGAGCAGGTACGTTTTGAGGGTACTCGGCAATCGATTTTTTCAATTCCGAGCGACATTCATTTAAGTTGCCTTCATCAAATAGCGTTACAGCCCGGCTGTAATGCTGAAACGAGGGGGAATTCCATATATCGGCGAACCCGGGATGGGCAAAAGCCCCGATAAAGAGTCCGAGGAATATAATGATTTTAATTTTAGGGCCTATTTTCACGACGTTCCCCTTAGGGTTAATTCAAAAACAAGGTCAACGCGTATTTTTAAAAGATCTTCCTTAAACTTATCGGGAAAAGGAGGAAACTTGCCCACTTTCTCCACACAGGCAGTAGCAGCCTGGTCAAGGACGGGAGAACCGCTCGAACGAAACACCTCACCCTTTCTCGTAAGGTATCCCTGACAGTTGATGGAGAAACCTATACCCACACTTCCTTCTATACTTGCTCTCCTGGCTGATGCAGGATATCTCTTGGCAGCTTCAAGGAGTCTGCGGATGCGGCTGAAGTAGGTCTCTTCAGCAGAACTGTCCCCACTGGCCGGCGCAGATGACGTTGCGCTCGCGTGAAAAAGAACAGGGTCTGCCTTGGTATGCTGTGCGGGCTCCCACGTTGGCGCCGGCAGGACCCTGTGGTTTTGGATTCGAGGTGGCCCGGATACACGTTTATCAACCGGCGGCAATGGTTTGATATCAGCAGGACTGGCACGGTAAGGGGTGATCTTTTGTTCCATCATTTCCCGGGAAGGGCCTTCCACGGACACGTTTTTAAGAGATATACATATGGCGCGGTCATTACGGGGCGCCCTGATCGGAGCCAAGACGGTGTCCTGGCTGCGTACACAGAGGAATATTATGTGCACCAGCAAGGAGAGAGTTAAAAAGAGCGGCAACCTGTGTTGTTTTGTTTGCGGCATTTTAGTTGTTATAGAGCTTTCAGAAAAAGAATTTAGTTTTTGAATATACCACAGCTTTAAATAAATCCGAAATCCGAAACAAATCCTAAATTCAAATATCAAATTTTCAAAACGTTATTTAACCTTCTGCTGTACTGTTTTCCTTGCGAATGTAGAGTACAATTTTCCAAATCATATTGTTTCGGATTTTGAATTTTGATCATTCGTATTTGTTTCGAATTTAGTGCTTCGAATTTCGGATTTAATCAAGCTTCGAATCTCGATATTAAAACAATCTGTTAGCCCAACAACATTTTTTAGAACCATTTTATGGATGGACACTACGTTCGTATTGATGACTAATATGTATGTCTTCTGCACCGGCCCGTTTAGCTGTGTCCATAATTCGCACGAATAGATCGTAAGCAATGGTCCGGTCCCCTCGAAAGATTATCTCTCGCTGGGATGTTGTCTTCATTAGATTGCTGAGACGTTCGTAAAGCTCATCGAACTCGACAGGTTCACGGTTGAGGTAGATTGTTGCGGTTTTGTCTACTGTAACCACGATCTCCTGTTTTTGGGCTGTCTCCCGGTTTTTTGCCTCCGGAAGGCTCAGCTTGATCGAGGGTTGCACATAGCTGGAGCTGAGAAGGAAAAAGATCAGTAGCAAAAAGACGATATCAACCAGCGGGGCCATGCTGAGCGTTAGGTGACTCTTTTTTCGCCTTCTAAATTGCATCTACTGTTTCTTCCGTTTCCGGGCTATGCCGTGCCACCCGAAGATGGCCGTGCACCTGCCCAAACCCCAGGAGTTCATTCAACACAGAAGTAAAATAATGCATACGGGACTGGGTCTTATCTACTCGCGCTTCAAAATAATTAAATGAGGCCATGGTGGGAATGGCGATACTCAAGCCTACCGCTGTAGTCAGGAGCGCTTCCCAGATACCACCCGCAAGGACCTCAATGTCTACCTGACCCCCCAATGCCTGGACCTGCTTGAAGGCGAGGATCATGCCGGTAACGGTCCCGAGAAGCCCAAGGAGGGGGGAGATGTGGGCAATGGAAGCCAATTTGTTTAGGTGATTTTCCAACTGTTCTAAGGCCACGCTTCCCTCCCGGTGGAGGATTTCTTCACGGTCTTCTTTTTTTAGGTGAAGATTTGAGAGATAGACTTCGCCTATACAGGCTAAAGGGCCGCGTGTTTTCCGACAAAGTTCAAGGGCCTCAGCGCTCTTTTTCTCATGGACCAACCTCCTCACGCTTTCCATAAGTTTGACTGCCGGCCCCTGGTTTCGGATAAAATATACCATCCGTTCGCAAACAATGGCCAATGCCGCTATTGAACAAAAAAGCAGCGGCCACATAAAAAATCCGCCTTTTTCAATCAGAAAAAACATATTAACTCCTGTAAACGTATTTTCTCAATAAGCTGAAGTTAGTAGTTGGCATCGCGGCCATAGGCCAAGGATAATTACTTCTCTTCGGCCTCCAATGCCTTAAGTTGGTATGCCGTAGGCTCCGACACTAAATGGCTGGATGCCTACGTTCAGCAATTATCCTTGGCCTATGGCCTTTCAGTTGCCTCAACTTTTTGAGAAATTACCTGTAAACCAACAAAAAAGCCACGAACGTGGAGTCTTTTTCTAAAGACAAACAACCTTCGTGGCGTAATTTAGCCTGTATCTGCGGCTTAGTAAGTGTTTATTACTTTCTAAAAGTGTGCCCATTCATCGGGGACCAAACGATCCTGCAAGATCGAAGTTATTTATCAAATAATAAATATACCTTAGAGGAACAAAACTGGGCTGTCAATAGAAAATCGATAGTCTCTTACGTTCCGTTCAAATACTCCCTAACAAATTCATATACATGCCTGAAAGGATCTTCCTTTTCACGACCGAGGAGTTCTTTCATAACGTACCACTGATCCGTCGATCGTGCGAAACCAAAAGGAGAACCTCCTGCAAGAGAGCGTAAGGCAACCGTTTGAAATTTTAACATCTCCGCCAGTATATTGCTTCTCAAACGATCTCCGTTCATTTTGTCCTCCTTGGTTACTTGTTGTTCATCGGCAAATAGGCAATTGGCGA
>JAFDAE010000140.1 GCA_019314005.1 Deltaproteobacteria bacterium
AAAAACGTATCCATGAAGGACCTCTATTTGCAACAATTCCGTATGGCAGACCATAAAAACAGACTTTCCCTGCCTTCTATTTCGCCCGATCCAAAGAGAGTGAATCGGTTGCGTTCTTTTCTCGATGAAATCCGTTCCTGTACCGGAAAAAGGTTGTTGTACATAAACTGGAAATCAAGGTTTTCTCACAAAGATGCCCCCCCGGAGCTGGCGTTTGAAATCGCTCGGAGATTGGCAGATCAATACCATGCTGTTTTTTTCAAAGATCGCTCTGTAGCTGATGTCATGGAACAGGAAGTAAATGCCTGCGGAGCCCTAATTCAAAATCTTTCACATCTCATAAACGATCTTCATGACACAATTGCCGCTATCTCGCTTGTTGATGCGATTATTTCTGTTGATACAGGGGTTGTTCATGCGGCAGGGGCGCTGAGTGTGCCGGGTGTGGCCCTTTTCGGCCCGTTTCCCCCTGAAACGCATGTTTCAGACTATCCGAGCATCATTGGCGTAAGATCGAATTATCAGGGATCAAAATGCAAAGGGCCGTGTGAGGAAACCCACCGTGGCTGCGCTGAAATCGGGTTTGTTGCAAACCGGATCAGTCCCTGCTTTGAGGCAATCACTTCGGACATGGTTATTGAGACCTTTGATAAGGCAGTTAAATTTAAAGCGCACAATGTGACCGCAAAAAGCAAAAAAGGATTAAGAATGAAGAAGATACTGATTATTCAGTTAAGCCGCATGGGAGATCTGGTTCAAACGCTTCCTTTGTTAAAAAGGTTAAAACAGGAAAAGCCGGGTTGTGAAATATCGCTGATGTGTGTGCGGGAGTTCAGCGAAGTTATACGAGACAGCAGACTGGCGGATCGGCTGATTCACCTGTCGCTTGAAGATGTTATAGAGGCGCTAAAGCCGGACGATCAGGTAAATCTTTCCCGCATAGATCACATACTGGAGATCCCCGAACTGAGAGAAGAGTATGATTTTGTCATCAATTTAACTCACACATCAGGCTCGGGACATATTTGTGAAAGGGTTAACGCAAAAAAGAAAGCCGGGCGCATCAACGCAAACAAGGGAGAGGTCAGGCTCTCAGGTGATTGGGCAAAATACCTTTTTGCTTTTTCACGTAACAGGACTGAAAACCTCTTTAATCTTGTTGATATGTATGTGGGGATGGGCGGCGTATCCCACAAGCCCGTGGAAGACTATCTAAAAGTTACGTCACATGACAGTGACAAAGCATACGCGCTTTTAAAAGCAAATGGCTATGAGGAAAAGGGTTGTTTAATCGCTTTTCAGATGGGGGCAAACAAACCGCACAGGGCATGGCCGGTAAATAATTTTGTTTCGCTCGCCAATCAGTTGATAAAACGTGCGGATGTTGAGATTGTGCTTTTGGGTAGTGAAAAGGAACGAGAAACAGGCGAACAGTTTCTGAGTCGGGCTGATTTTCCTGTAATCGACTTGATCGGCAAAACAGATCTTGCTGATCTGCCCGCCATAATCAAAGAATGTGACCTTATTGTAAGTAACGATACCGGTCCGATACATATTTCCGCGGCAGTCAGGACAAAGGTACTTGGGCTGTATTTTTCAACAGCCTGTTTTTCAGAGACCGCGCCTTACGGAGAAGGCAATGTAATTATCCAGGCAGAGCTTCCGTGCTCACCCTGCCATGAAAGAGAAATGTGTGAAGAGATGGAGTGCAGGGAATATTTGAATGCTGAGGCCGCAGGCCGTGTTGCAGAGATGATCCTTGACGGCAAAAATGATCTGAGGTTTGATTTCCCTAATCTGTCGGTATATCAGTCAAAATTTCTTTCTAACGGCTCCCTTGTCTATGCGCCGATATCGTCAACCATTTCAGAGCATTATCAGGTAGGGTTCGTGAACAGGATAATGTGGGAGGCAGCATTCGGCCTGGCACATGACAGGTCTTTTATTGACGGGCTGATGCCGGGAATCAGGGTTTCGGATGGATTCGTCGCAAGGGTGGAAAGATACAGGAAAGGATTGAACTGCCTGGTGACAGAATATTCTCTGGGAATAAAGGCAGCAGGGAAGATTATAAAGGAATTTGTAAAAAGACCGATAAGTCAAGCCAGAATTTTGTCAATAGCAGACAAGCTTGGCAAAATTGAAGCAAATATCTCAAAATTGGAGGGTTTGCCCGGCATGATGAAGGATTTTCACAATTTGAAATAATGGACATAGATTTTGTGCAATATCCTGAGCTTGCCCGTCAATTTAAAAAGAAGTATTCAAAGCTTTTGGGAATTACGAAATTGTTTGTAAAAAATTTGGAATCTGAATTGATTCCTGAACCGGATCATCAAACTTGACTCTGATGGAGAGAAAATGGCTAAGAAAAAGCAGAAAAAAAATAAAAAAAATACTCGGAGCGTTAGCAGACCATCCCCGCGAATTTCCCTGTGCATGATTGTAAAAGACGAGGAGAAATTTCTTCCGCAGTGTTTGAACAGCGTAAAGGACTACGTAGATGAAATGATTATCGTGGATACAGGGTCAACGGACCGAACGGTTGAGATCGCAGAAAGCTACGGGGCAAGAATCTATCATCATCCATGGGGAAATAACTTCAGCAAGCACCGCAACCAGTCTATTTCATATGCGACCGGAGACTGGCTGCTCATTCTGGATGCGGACGAGGAAATAGATAAAGCCACCGGGCTCCTGTTGAAAAAGGCCGTCAGGCAGACAGATGCCGTATCCATATCCGTTATTGTCCGAAGCTATTTAGAAGAAGGCAGTTATTATAACGAAAGCATTTCCCCGAGATTGTTTAAGAACGGCACGGGTTTTCATTATGTGGGATTTGTTCACAATCAACCTGTCATCAAGGGAAAAATCGAGATGTATCCTGTTGTCATCTGGCACTACGGATATGACCTCGACCGCGAAAAGAAAAAGAAAAAGAAGGAGCATTCGCTAAAGCTTCTCCTGGAGCAGGCGCGGCGTTTCCCTGATGACGCTCCCACGTTCCATCATCTGTCCATGACCTATTTCTCCCTGAGAGAATGGGACATGGCGATTCAAGAGTCCCTGAAAACGATTGAAATGGTAGAAAAAAAGGGCATGAAGGATGCGGGGTATTCATGGACATATTATATCCTGGTGGATTCCATGATCGAACTTGGCAGGATTGATGAGGCGGAAGAGTGGGGCCTGAAGGGTCTCAAGTTTTATGACAAAACTCCGGATCTGTTCTTCTTGCTCACGGAAATATCATTTAGAAAACGAATTTATGACAGGGTCCTGGAATATGGGAAGGAATTTTTCCGGCTAAAAAAGCTTTTAAAGGAAAATCCATCGGAGTTCGGCTTTGTTGTCTTTCAAACCGTGAACAGGGAATGGAAGGTCTGCCATTCCATGGGCTATGCATATCTGCGCCTCAATGACAGGGAAAATGCCTGTCATTTTCTCAAAGAAGCGGTGAATAAGGCGCCCGATCCGGATAAGAATGGATTAAGGCAGGAGATAGGCATAAACTGGATTAAATTCAAAGATTTTGAAAAGGCAATTTATTTCCTGGAGGGGCTCCCCCATGACAATGGGAAATACAAGGAAGGCCTGAAGGCGCTCTGCATGCTCTATGAAGAACAGGGACTTTATCAAAAATTAGATGCCCTGTGCAAGGTTCTGGAGCAGGCATTTACCGATGATTTTGAAATCCCGTTTAAAAGAGGCGTGGCCCTTATGAAACTCGGAGATTTGAAAGGGGCGGGTGTCTGTTTTGGGAGGGCCGCTGAAATAAATCCCGGGCACGTGAATTCTTTCATCAACTGGGGCGTGACTTTAGAGAATCTCAGAGAAAATGAATTAGCCATAGAAAAGTATCTTACAGCGCTTGAGCTTGAGCCGGACTCTCCGATGGGCAATCTCAATCTTGGCATTTTTTATTTCAAAGACAAGGATTATCTGAAGTCAGAAGATTATCTGGCCAGGGCATCCTCATATTTTCCCGAGAACATCTATCTTCAGCTTGCATTAGCAAGGAGCTATTTAGAGGCAGGGGAGATAGAGGCCGTGATAGGGGTATGTGAAAAGGCGCTCAGAATTCTTGACCTTCCTCCGGATCTGCTTATAGAATCTCTGTCCCAGGTGGCTGAACTCTTTATTGGCATTGCAGAAAAGCTCCTCCAGGAGAAAAAGCTCGAATCCTTTGATATCGCCTCAGACATAGCCAAACACCTGAGCCCGGAAAGTACATGTGGTTTCAAAAGGCTTTCCCGATTGGCTTTTGACCTGGGCGAGCCCATGCGCGCTGCAAGTATACTTGAAATTGTTCTATCCATAGATCCAAAAGACCCTGAGATATTAAGCCTCGCGCAGGGGCATATTAAAAAGCTTGAGGGCTGAGTTTGGTTTCGTAAAATGAGTCGCAAGAAAAATAGAAGAAAAAAAATAAAAATTATCATCCGGCGATAAAAGTTCATTTGACAACAGACTTGATCGCAGAATCAGCCGAGACCTGTTTGGAAAAAGCCGTGAAATTGGCCGGCGACTTGAAACGTCTCCAAAACTTGCGAACGAATTTACGTGATATGATGTCACACTCAGTATTGACTGATGGTCACCGATTTACCCGCGCCCTGGAAGATGCCTTCCGAAAGATGTGGAGAGACTGGCGCGAGATAATGGAGAAAGAAATGGTTGAGCAAAAACAGAAAAGGAATAAAAAATCTACTCAGGGCGTCGATACAACGTCTCCGCGAATTTCTCTGTGCATGATCGTAAAAGACGAAGAAAAATGTCTTCCAGGGTGTCTGGACAGCGTAAAAGACCATGTGGATGAAATGATTGTTGTGGATACAGGGTCCACGGACCGAACGGTTGAAATCGCCAGGAGCTATGGCGCCAGGGTCTATCACCATCCATGGGAAAAGAATTTCAGCAAACATCGCAATCAATCCATTTCCTATGCCACGGGAGACTGGATACTGATCATGGATGCGGATGAGGAATTGGATGCAAAGACTGCCCGCTTGCTCCGAAAGGTTGTGGACGAAGCCGCCGCCCCTGTGGTTTTGTTTAATGTAAGAAGCTATCTAAGCGAGGGAAGCTATTACACTGAAGGGACTTCCGGAAGGCTTTTCAGAAACGGACTTGGCATCCACTACCGGGGATGCGTCCATAACCAGTTGATTTACAAAGACAAAAGATCGACATATTATCCAATAGTTATCTGGCATTATGGCTATGATCTTTCTTCCGAGCAAATTAGAGCAAAACGAGAGAGGTCGCTGGCCCTTCTAAAGAAACAGGCCAAAGACTTTCCAGACGACATCTCTACGCGGTATCATCTGGCCATGACATGGCTGGTCGGCAAGGAATATGACAGGGCGCATAAAGATGCCATATTGGCGCTTGATATGATGAAGGCACAGGGAAAGACGGACACCATATTTTCCTGCACATACTTTGTTGCCGTGATGGCGCTGATTAACCTCGAAAGAATCGATGACGCAGAGGCCCTTGCCCGCGAGGCTCTTCGATTTTTCGACAAAAGCATCGACATCCATCATTGTCTCGCGCAGATTGGATTTGCAAAGAAAGAGTATAGCAAGGTAGTTGAACATGGGCGGGAGTTCTTCAGACTCCGCGAGGATCTCCAAAAAAACTTCTCGCAGTTTAAATCGTTTCAGTTTGAGACGGTTCAACAAGAATGGGTGATTTACCGAGCCATGGGATATGCCAACATTTATCTCGGTCATCATAGTGAGGGTGTGGATCTCCTGGTCAAAGCGGTGAAGACTGCCCCGGCATGTGGCAACAACGCCTTAAGGGAAGAGATCGGGCTGAATTTGGCCCGGTTAAAGGAAAAGGCTTGGGAGAGGGCGGTCTGGTTTTTGGATAAACTGCCACGAGGAGAACGAGAGTTCGAGAAGGGTCTTATGGAGCTTGGGGCAAACTATGAACGCCTGGACCGACTTGAGGAGGCAGTAACGCTATACGATCAAATTGAAACCACATTTGAAGAGAATGCGGAAATCCCGTTTAAGCGGGGCCTGCTCCTCATTAAACTGAACAGATATGCCGAGGCTGCCCAGGCCTTTGAAAAAGCTGTACAAAAAAATCCGGACTATGTTGAGGCCCTGGTCAACTGGGGCCTGGCCATGGAAGGCATGGGGGCAAAGGATGCGGCCGAGGAAAAATACCGCGTGGCTCTTGCTATCAATCCTGATTCTCCGAAGGGCAATCTAAACTTAGGTCTTTTTTATTTCAAACAGAGCGATTATGCCCGGGCAAGGGAGTATTTGCAAAAGAGCGCGGCAGATTTTTCTGAAAATGTTTACATCTGCCTTGCTCTTTCAAGGGCTTACCTTGCAACAGGAGAGATCGAGGCTATGGTCGGGACCTGCGAAAAGGCCCTGTGCTCTTTGGACCTTCCCTCGGACTTTGTTCTTGAGTCTATGGCGCAGCTTGCTGACCTGTATATCGGGATTGCGGAAAAACTCCACAGTCAAAGGCGGATTGTGCCCTTTAAACTTGCCCTTGAAATAGCGCTCATATCAGGTTCGGACCGGGTTGACAGGTTGAGAGAACTGGCTCTGTGGGCATTAGATTTAGGCGAACACGAGCGAGGGGTAAAAGTTTTAGAGGCAGCCTTGGCAATTGACCCGAAAGATCCCCAGACCATGTCTCTTATGCAGTCCATGCTCGAAAGATATGAACGGATAGGATGAAGACAGAAGTATAATTTTGACTTTTAATCCGCAGATTTCGCAGATTGCACGGATTACTCTATTATTCCCTATCTTCTCATCTTTTTATGCTCTACATTTGATTTCCATTAAAGTTTTAATCCTTCTGTGCCGATAAAAAAGCTAAACGTAACAAAAATGAAAAAGAATCAGTGAAGGAAGGAGGTGAATAGGGAGTAGGGAGTAAGGAGTAAGAACTCTCCGGCAAGGATGCCGGGAGAAGATTAAAGCTGGAAGCTCAAAGCTGAAAGATTGAAGCTGAAAGATTGAAGCTCAAAGCTGAAAGCAAACAAACACAAAAAATCAAGGAGGATAAAATTATGGCTTTAAGAATTGCAAATAACATAGCAGCGATGAACGCCCAGCGTTGGTTGGGTGTCTCAGATGCAGGGATGAAAAAATCTCTTGAAAGATTGTCATCCGGTTACCGGATCAACCGTGCGGCAGATGATGCTGCCGGGCTGGCTATTTCACAAAGTTTTCGTGCGGACATAGCAAGCTTTAAAGTTGCTTCAAGAAACACATCTGAAGCAAGTTCTATGCTGCAGGTTGCTGAAGGCGCCATGGACCAGATTGGCAACATGCTCACCCGCTTGAAAGAGCTGGCCACACAGGGTGCCTCGGCCAATGCCGGCACAAATCTGGACAAGATCGACGCGGAAAGGGAAGCGTTGGTGAACGAAATCAACCGGATTGCCAACGTAACCGGATACGCAGGGACAAAGCTTATCGATGGCACGTTTGGTTCCGGGGTGGTCGAATGGGGTGATGGTTCGGGGGCTACTCCTACCGACCTTGACACAGTCAACGGGAATCAGTATGTTGGTGCTGGCTTTACCGCGGCGGAGTTCAGCTTTTCCGGCGACGTTAAGGACATTACCGCCCAGGTGTACACTCTGACTACATTGGGCGCCGACATGAGTTATGGTATCATAGCCACGGGGGACGACGGCAAAGTCTATGCGGGGACATACGATTCGGACGACTTTAGCCTGACGTTCGATAAAATCGGGCTGACCATAACCGAAGCAACCGCTATGACCACCACAGATATTGCCGCCGGCGCATTTACTGTGAGCAATATCGGGTATCAAGCTATGAAGGTAGATTCAGACGCCACGGTCGGGACGTGGACAGTAGACGATGCAACCAACAGTATATCCCTCACCAACGACACAACCGGAGAAACCCAGTCCATCGCCGTGACAGGCGGTTCGCAAACCCTGGAATTTGATCTCCTCGGCATCACCCTCAATCTTAATGACGGGTACACAGCCGGCGAATTTAAGGATCAGCAA
>JAFDAE010000141.1 GCA_019314005.1 Deltaproteobacteria bacterium
ATCCCTAAACTGTAAGGAAGAAACCTTACACGCGTTTTCAAATTTAAGGCAATATTAAATGTGCAAGGAGACATATGGCGCAGGGTATAGTAAAAGGTCTTTATATCAAGCGTTCCGCCGCAATCGATCCTACAAGGAGCAGACGCTTCGATCATCTCAGACTCAAGAAGCTTATTTAGCGCACCTTTTTTCATATCGCATTTCTCATATAATTTACAATCCTAAATTCCCCAATTCCTGAATTCCTCAATTCCTAATATCCCTTAAAAACTTCAGGCTTTTAAACTCCTTGTCAAAACAATACGTGACAAACGTCTCAATAAATCGAATCCCCTCTTCTTTAGACTCCCTGGAGAATCTAATCCGAAGCGCCTTGTCCAAGGGAGCATTGAACATCCACAATAATTGCTTTAGAGTCCCTCTAAGAAAACTTATCTTTCCATTCTTGCCAAGACATTCTGTGCAGATAATCCCCCCTTTTTTTAAACTAAACCCTACCGATTTACCAGAAAAATTATCAAGCGGTTTCTGACAAATACTACATCTTTCGAGATTAGGGGAAAAACCGCAAAACGCAAGAAATTTCGCCTGAAAAAATATGGAAAGGACATCGTCGTCGATTTCATCCTTATCTAAACAGCAAAGTGCACGGTTCAACAATTCAAAACTCGAATAATGTCGTTGCCCCGCTTCCATCCATTTATTGATCAACTCGGACCAGTAACTCGCATAAGCGGTCTTGAATATGTCTGTTCTGATCCGGTCAAACGGGTTTATGACTGTTGTTTCTTTTAAAATCGGCAGCCCTTTCCTTTGTCCCAGACTCCACACCACATCCACAAGAGAAAAGAGTTCCAGGGTTCCGCCAAAACGCTTTATACTCTTTTTGGCTCCCTTGGCAATGACGGCGACCTTTCCATATACGGAAGTAAAAAGTGTTACAATTTTATCACTATCACTGTAATCGACGGTGCGCAGAATAATCGCCTGTGAGGAAAAATCCGGCATTTTTATATCAAATGTGAAGCAGTAAAGTTGCTATCTGGAAATAAAGAAGGACACTGAGAATGTCTATGGAAGTTGTAACACAAGAACCGGTAGCTACCGCCGGATCTATTTTTATCCTGGCGAGCAGAAGGGGAACGCAAGAACCAACAGTAGCCGCCATTGTCATAGAACATAGAACTGAAAAACCGACTACGATACCAACCTCCCATAGATCGTACCGATAATGGGCAACAATTCCTAACAAGAGCCCGTAGAAAAAACCGAGGAGTCCGCCAATGGCGAGTTCTTTGAACACTACCGGCAGTATCTGTTTAACATTGAAACGTCCCATGGCCAGTCCTCTGACAACGATTGTCGCAGACTGTGTACCCACGGAACCTCCCATTCCCATAATAATCGGTATGAATGCAGCCAAGTACAGCACCTTACTTAAGGCGCCTTCAAAATGCTCTATAATACAAAAGGCGCCAATGCCCCCTATCCAACTGGCAAATAACCAGGGAAGCCTTGTACGCGTGCTTCTCAAGATAGATTGTGTTTCTACCAGCTCGTCTCCGGCACCCGCCATTCTCAGGATGTCCTCTGTAGCCTCCTCCCTAATAATATCAATAACGTCGTCCACTGTCACAATACCAAGAAGGACATTATTGTCATCAACTACTGGAACCGCCAGGATATTATACCGGGCTACTACTTTTGCCACTTCTTCCTGGTCCATGTTGGAGTGAACGCTTACCACATTGGTGGTCATAATCTCTTGGAGTTTGGTCGCGGGACGTGCCACCACCAGTTGTCGCAAAGAGATCACTCCAACCAAATGGTCGTAATCGTCTACCACATACAAGTAAAAGGCCATCTCCACGTCTTTTTCTTTCGTCTGGAGCGCGGCAATCGCATCCCCTACCGTACTCTCCTCTTTGAGAGCGATAAAGTCCGGAACCATGATCCCGCCCGCCGTATCGTCTTCAAACCGGAGCAAGCCCTCGACCTCGGCAGAATCTTCCTTTTCCATCAGGTCCAGAATCTCTTTTGACTTCTCATCCGGTAGGAGTTGCAAGAGGTCGGCCACGTCATCAGAAGCCATCTCTTCAAAGATCTTAACGACCTCTTCAGCCGGCATATCTTCGGCAATGACAAGGAACTCCGTTTCTCCCAATTCACTTAGGACTTCGGCCTTCTTGTCGGTCTTGTCGATCAAGAGAAAAAGGGAGGTCTGGTCTTTTGGAGGAAGGAAACTGAACACAGCGGCAACATCCGCCGCATGAGACTTGTTTACGATCTTTTGTAGGTTATGGGTAGCCCCACGCCGGATAAGCCTCTGAATCATAGAGAGCAATATTTTGATCTGTTCTGGATGCATACCAACTCATTTCTTCAAAAAAAGAACCAACAGAACCATAACGACAAAACCCACAAGAAACATTACAAGGTTTCTATTATACGAAAAATCGTGGACCGAGGCCGCAACCTCTACCTTTTTGGGAAAGATCTTTCTCTTATATTCCATATAACGTCTCACCACATCTGTCCCATTCACACCCAACACCGATGCATAGGCTCGAAGGAACCCTGTTACAAAAACATCTTCCGGCAAAGCTTCTATCTCTTCTCCTTCTATTGCCGAGAGGATCTGTCGCTGTATCTTTGTTATTTCTTCTATCTGTTCCAAGGACATGCCACGATCTTCCCTGCATGTCTTGAGATAACGTCCAAAAGATAGATCTTTATGCATAGCGCTATCAGGCATTACGGATACAACCTCTGCATCAATCGGGGGAATGGAATTGTTTCACGCACGTGCGGGACCCCGCAAATCCACGCAACAGTCCGCTCTATCCCCATTCCAAAACCTGCATGGGGCACACTACCGTATTTTCTTAAATCAAGATACCATGAAAAGGCCTCAGGCGAAAGCCCTGCATCACCAAGCTTCTGAGACAATAACTCAAAATCTTCTTCTCTTGCCGAGCCCCCAATAATCTCTCCGTATCCCTCCGGAGCAAGGAGATCCATACATAAAACCACACCGGATTTTTCCGGGTCATTCTTCATATAAAAAGGCTTTGATGAAGCTGGATACCGGTGTATAAAGACTGGCTTTTCAAACTGATCGGAAATTAATGTCTCGTCGCCACCGCCAAAATCGCTTCCCCGCTCAAATGGAACTCCTTCATTATGCAATATTCGGACAGCCCGGTCATAAGATAGAGACTCAAAAGGGGGTTCTATCCTCTCAAGCTTACTTACGTCTCTTTCGAGAGTCCGCAGATCTTCCCTGTTGGATGAAAGAACCTCTTTAACAATGGCCACGATCAAAGCTTCTGCCAGTTCCATAATATCGGGGAGCCCGGCAAAGGCGATCTCTGGTTCTATCATCCAAAATTCGGTAAGATGTCGACGAGTCTTTGATTTTTCGGCTCGAAAAGTCGGGCCACAACAGTATACCTTTCCAAAGGCCATTGCTCCGGCCTCCATGTATAACTGTCCGCTCTGTGAAAGATATGCCTTTTGTTCTTCAAAATAGTCTGTTTCAAATAATGTGGTTGTCCCCTCACACGCCACAGGGGTCATGATGGGAGCATCCAGGAGGATAAAGCCCCTGTCATCAAAAAACCGACGCGCCGTTTGGATTACGGTATGTCGAATCCTTAAAATAGCATGTTGTTTTGAAGAACGAAGCCATAAATGTCTATGGTCCAACAAAAAACCGACTCCGTGTTCTTTTTCTGCAATAGGATATTCTTCGGCTGTCTGTAATATATTCAATTGTGAGGCCAAGACTTCATAGCCCCCGGGGGCCCTGTCATCCTTCTTGATAATCCCCGTAACTGTTAATGAAGATTCCAGCGTTAGGGAATGATATAGCTCAAAGTGTTCCTCATCCATTTCCGACTTCACCAACGTCACTTGTGTTGTCCCTGTACCATCGCGCACTACCAGGAACCGCACCTTCCCGCTTGAACGTTTGTGAATCATCCACCCGTTGAGCGTAACGGTCTGACCTTCGTGGGTGCCTATATTGTTAATAGTAATTTCATTCATAATATATAATGATAGGGATTAGGGGCCAGGTGTTGGGTTTTGGGTGTCGGGTGTTAGGTGTTAGAGGCCCGCGACCAGTAGAATTTAAGCAAGACACCTGGATCCACAATGCTCGTTTGAGCAATTTAATTATATATTAAATCCCGTATGTTCTCCCTGACACCTGGCACCCGATCCCTGACACCTGGCATTTATTCTTTTTTTACGTATTTGTGACCATATGGTCACAACATAATTTTGATATACGCCCTCTCCCTCAATCCCTGCACCCATTCTTCATACTTTTTATCCACTACAGACTGAAAAAGTCTTCGGTGAATCTCCGCTTTCGCTTCCTCAAAGGACTTTCCGGGCATGTCCTCTTTTTTTACAAGTTTTATGATCTGAATTCCAGCCGGAGTCCTTAGCACAGGGCTTATCTCCCCGGGTTGAAGACCCTGAACCACATCTTTCAACGCGGGGGTCAACTCGTCGAGTGTAAAAAAACCAAGGTCACCGCCATTTGCAGCAGATTCTGCCTCGGAAAACTCCTTGGCTGCATCTTCAAACCGAAGGCCCCCTCTTATTCTTTTTATAATATTCTCTCCCCGCCTTATAACAGCCTCCACTTGACCTTCATCGTCTGACGGCGACACCATCAAAAAGAGACTTGCTATGTGATAGCGGATCTTCCCTTTATACGATTCCTGATGTTCATTGTAGCATTCACGTATTTCGTGCTCGGTGACTACAATCTTTGATTTCACTTCCCGATTCACCAGCTTGGACCGCAAAATTTGCTCTCTTAACAGTGCCCTATAGTCCTTTAAGGTGTATCCGTCTCCGGCAAGTATCTTTACAAGCTCTTCCTCGGTACAAAAATTCTCATTCTTAACTCGTTCCACGGCGTTATCTACTTCATCGTCACTTACTCGAATTTTTTTTGCCGATATCTCCTGATCTGCTAATTTTTGTTCAATAAGTCGATTCAGAATCTCTTTACGGGCCTCAAACAAAAACTCTTTTTCTTTCTCCGGAGCATAGCCATCTGCTCGAATTCGATTCGCATAGGGAAGATACATCTCGTCCAAATCGGAAAGTATAATAATATCATTGTTCACCATAGCGACAATGCGATCCAACAGCTCTCCTTGCGCCGGGCTTGAAGAAAATAACAGAGGAACTAACAATAAGGTAATTATAGCGTTTCTTAAAATCATATAGCTTTGACGCAAATGTTCTTGAGTTAATGGGAATTGAAAAATATATAAACTTTGTATCATTTAAGTCAAGAAAAATATACCCAAACTCATCTTGCTTTTGACACCACATAAAAAGTCTGGTACTTTCCATTTCATGGCAACACGACTCGAAATCACCTTAAAGCCGGAACTGCTCGACGCTGAAGGGACCGCAGTCTGTCGTAAGGCAAAAGACTATTTCGGCCTTGACCTTACGTCTGTTCGAACCGTGCATGTTTTGACCATTGATGCGGATCTTACTTCAGACCAACTAACAGCAATACAAGAGCATGTATTTACCAACCCTGTTACACAGGTCTCTTCTTTTAAACCGCTTGAGATCGATTTCGATTGGGTTCTATGGATAGGCTATCGCCCCGGCGTTCGGGACAACGCAGGGAGTACCGCGCGGGAGGCAATAGAAGATTTTCTTAACATTAAATTCAGCCCCAATGAAGCAATCTACACCTCTAAGAGATATTGTGTAAAAGGTGAAGGCCTTACTGCTAACGATGCTGATAAGATAGCCAGTGAACTATTAGCCAACGATATCGTCCAGACCTGGCGTATCTTCTCACACAATGAGTGGGACCCGAACATCGGCATCGGAATAATAATCCCAAAAGTACAACTCGACC
>JAFDAE010000142.1 GCA_019314005.1 Deltaproteobacteria bacterium
TCCAATCTCTGCGTCAGGCTCAAATTCTGGCACGCAGTGAAGCGTCAGCGCTATCCTCGAAATACATCAAGTATTCCTGTGCTTAGAATTTTCACCTTCCTTGACCTTGGGACAAAATTGAACATTTTGAAACTGGCTCTTACATATCTGATTTAAAAAACTGTCCCTGTTCTGTGATGGAGCCGGGACGCTTTGTATATTCGGTAGGTGCAGACCCCTCTTTAAAACATTCAAAAATGGTCTTTTTTGACTCTGGGATAGCAAGCAAACCTGTTTCGGTATCTATCTTGGCGAAGACAATCCCATTAGGCACCGGGAACACCCTTATGGGCTTATCAGCCAAAATCTTTTTCATAAAGGAAAGCCAGATAGGAATAGCAGCGCGGGCGCCTGTTTCGCGTTTTCCCAATGGTTTCTCATTGTCGAAACCCACCCATACACCGGTCACATAACGTGGAGTATAGCCTAAGAACCACGCATCATATAGATTGTTTGTAGTGCCGGTTTTCCCGGCTACCGGCCGATTCAGTGACCGCACTTTGCGTCCTGTCCCTTCTTTTACAACACCCTGCAAAAGATTGGTCACGATGTAAGCGGTCTCCTTGGAGATCACACTTTCACCTTCCGGATTATTCTCCTCCAAGATATTTCCATTACGATCAACAACCTTGGTCACAAATATCGGTACCATACGGTACCCCTGATGGGCAAATACTGCATAAGCGCGTACCACTTCCAAAAGGGAGGTCCCGGAAGATCCAAGGGCTATTGAAAGGTCCCTGTTTATCGGGGATTCGATCCCAAGCCGTCCGGCATAATCGATCACATAATCGATCCCAATATCTCTAAGAATTTTTATTGTAACTACATTGCGGGAATGCGCCAAAGCGCTACGAAACAGAGTAGGCCCATAGAATTTATTCTCATAATTTTTAGGCTTCCAAATAAAATCATGCTCTGTATCTTCAAACACAATGGGCGCGTCTAAGATCATTGTTGCCGGTGTATATCCCCTGTCTAATCCGGCGGAATAAATAATCGGTTTAAAAGCGGAGCCGGACTGCCTTTTTGATTGGATAGCACGATTAAATTGACTCGTTCTAAAGTCCCGTCCACCTATTATTGCCCGAACCAACCCGGTTTCGGCTTCCATGCATAAAAGAGCGCCCTCTACCGCGGGTATCTGTTCTAAGGCCAAAACCCACCCTTCGTTTTCTTCAGCATCAGTTTCTCCCTCGGTCTCCTCCTCATCAGTTTCTCCTTCGGTCTCCTGTCTCCCTTCATCCTCAAGCCTACTCACAATTCGTACTAAGATTACATCACCCAGGCGTAACACCTCACTCGGCGACCTTACAAGCGCGTTGATATGCAATACGTCTGGATCCGGCTTTCTGGCCCACCTCATGTGTTCTAACGGAAGTATTCCCTTTACACCACCTATCCTTACCGTCACATTTTTTTGCTCATCGTCTACTGCGATTACAAGTCCTTCAGTCACCTTGCCCGGTTCCAGCGGATTTTCAGCAAGCGATTCCCCCACCTTTGTCGAATAATCTTCAAACTCCTCAGGAGGCAAATGTTTCAAAGGGCCGCGATATCCCTGGCGTTTATCTAACTCTGTCAATCCCTTCTGCATTGCATTACGGCCAACGTTCTGCATCTCTATACTTACAGCAGTATAAATCTTGAGGCCCTCTTCATATAAGGTTTTTCTGCCGTATTTTTCTTCTATGTATCTTCTTATATGCTCTGTATAATAGGGGACTTGTTCAATGTACCAATTATGCCGAGGCTGAATATCGAGAGGGGTATTGATCGCTTCGGTTGCCTGAATATTTGTAATATAACCTTCAGCAAGCATACGATTCAGCACATACACCTGTCGCTCTTTTGCCCGTTTGAAATGCCGAAACGGAGAATACCGACTGGGCGCCTGAGGAAGCCCGGCAAGGAGAGCACACTCCGCCAGGTTGAGTTCAGAACAGGTTTTACTAAAATAGTTCTCAGCAGCGGCTTCAACACCATATGCGCCATGGCCCAAGTATATCTGATTTAAGTAAACGTATAAAATCTCTGCTTTGGCAAGTGACTTCTCAATACGGTAAGCCAATATCGCCTCACGTACTTTCCTTAAATAACTCCTTTCAGGAGAAAGAAGAAGCGACTTTGTAACCTGTTGCGTAATAGTACTTCCACCCTGTACGATAGTGCCGGCCTCAATATTTTTAAAGAGCGCACGTAAGATACTAAAAAAATCGATCCCTTCATGTTTGTAGAAACGCGCATCTTCAGCCGCAATAAAGGCATCTACCAACATTTTCGGGATCTTTTCAGTGGGAACAACAATTCGTTTTTCCCTGCAAAATTCTCCTATCTTACGATTATCGTGTGAATAGACTGTTGAAATTATTGGAGGATTGTAATCTTGCAAAGAAGATATCTTGGGTAGGCCTCGGACAATGTACAGGTATCCCCCTCCGACGACGATCCCAAAAAAGATGGAAAGGATGATTACTGTTCCATAGAGAAAATATAAAAAGGTCCCCCATGTCCCCTTTTTGGCACGTTTCGCTTTGATACGTTTTAACTTTGTCTGTGATCGACCGCGACTATATGACATGTTATTATGTGTATCAAAAAACCGTATTGCGCGCAAGATGTCCGCATAAAAGAAATTTGGTTTGAACCTGTCGAATAGGCTTGACAAATAATATATAAATCCTATTTAATAAATAGTTTTAACTACTCAATCTTGTCACAAAGACACCAAGATTATTTTTTGTTGAATAAAGGAAGACCTGGTTATGATTTCTCTAAATTTTGAAAAGTGCGGCGGACTTATCCCGACTATAACGCAGGATGCAACAACTGGTGAAGTACTAATGCTTGCCTTTATGAATGAATTAGCATGGCAAAAAACGCTCGAAACCGGCAAAGCTACTTACTGGAGTCGAACCCGCAAAAAACTCTGGGTAAAAGGAGAGTCTTCAGGGAATGTCCAAACAGTAAAAGAGATACGAATCGACTGTGACGACGATACGGTTCTCTTGAAGGTCGAACAGATCGGAGGCGCTGCCTGCCATACGGGGCACCGAAGCTGTTTTTACAAAAAGGTGGACAACAACGAAGTGGTCATTGACGGCAAAAAAATATTTGACCCAAAGGAGGTTTACGGAAATCGTGGCAAATAAGCTCAAACTCGGCATCCCAAAAGGGAGCCTTCAAGATGCGACCATTGCTCTGTTTAAGCGGTCGGGCTGGAAAATTAATGTAAATGGACGAAGCTATTTTCCTGAAATTAATGATGAAACCATTGAGTGTGCCATTTGTAGAGCACAGGAAATGTCCAAATATGTGGAAAACAACACGTTGGACGCCGGTCTTACAGGAAAGGATTGGATTGAGGAAAACAATTCAGACATACACGTGGTGGCAGACCTTGTATACTCCAAGGTAAGTCAGAGACCGGCACGATGGGTGCTCGCCGTCCCGTACGATTCCCAGATTAAGACCCTGGAAGATCTTGAAGGGAAGAAGGTGGCTACCGAACTGGTCAATTTCACCGAAAAGTATTTTTCAGAAAGGGGAATTGCCGTCCGGACAGAATTTTCATGGGGCGCCACCGAAGCTAAAGTGGTATCCGGTTTAGCCGACGCCATTGTCGAAGTAACCGAAACCGGTAGTACCATAAAAGCTCACGGACTCAAGATCATTCACGAGCTGATGCAGACAAACACCCAATTGATCGCAAATCACGCCGCATGGACAGACCCATGGAAGCGTGAGAAGATCGAACAGATAGCCTTGCTTCTCAAAGGAGCGCTCAAAGGAGAAGAACTGGTCGGTCTGAAGATGAATGTATCCAAGGACAACATGCAACAGGTTATCGATGCTCTTCCAAGCCTTAATGCCCCAACTGTAGCACCCTTGTATAACTCTGACTGGTTTTCCGTTGAGACCGTTGTCTCCTCTGCCAGGGTACGTGATCTCATACCTGAGATCATGAAGATGGGCGCCGAAGGAATCATTGAATATCAGTTGAATAAAGTGATATAATTTAATATTAATAGAAGGCAGAGGACAGAAGGCAGATGACAGATGACAGAAAAAAAATAGAGGGGTAACTATGCTACGACGAAGTAATTTCTTGATTGTTTTGGCTCTTGCCCTCGGCATTTTGTCTTGTGGAGGGAATAAGGCCCTGTTGAAAAAACAATCAGAGGCCTCACGTTTTTTGGGAGAGGCGTATCACGTAGAGGGGCAATCTACAAAGGCGCTTAAGGAACTCCTCAAAGCAGAAAAATTCTATTCAAAGGACCCGATCCTCCACAACGATCTTGGACTTGTCTATATGACAAAAGGGGAATACGAAAAAGCGCTTTTTCACTTCAAAAAGGCGTTGAAACTCAACCCACAGTATCCAGACGTCCTTAACAACATGGGAACTGTCTATTCAATTCAGAAACAATGGGATAAAGCTATCGAGTGCTTTGATCGCGCACGGGCTGATCTTCTCTACATGACCCCGCATGTTGCTCTAACCAATCTTGGATAATCGTTCTGCCCAATTTTACAAGGAAGCTTTAAAGGCAATGCCTCAATTTGCCAGGGGTGATCAAGGTCTTGGGCGTACTTACATAGCCATGGGGAAGTATGAAGAGGCTGTTTTTTCTTTGGAGAAGGCCGTCAAAGGCGCCCCTGATTTTGCTGCTGCCTATTATGATCTGGGCCAGGCGTACTTGAAACTGCAGTCCTTTGAAAAAGCGCTCTCGGCATTCAAAAAAGTTTTGGAACTAACATCAGACGGAGAGCTGAATGCAAAGGCGAGGGATGCGATCCAGAAATTAAACCGGTAGTGTCATCCAGAAACGGCATATTTTGTCCTGATACTGCGTTCTCCGCAGGTTTCTATCCTCAATCCCATGAAGATAAAATCCGCCTCATTTATTGTAACCGCTGTTCGTCTTTCCCAATATCCATCTTCCGTGCTTCCGGAAATTGCTTTTGCGGGACGCTCAAACGTTGGGAAATCTGCACTAATCAATAAATTGTTGAACCGTAAAAAACTTGTAAAAACGAGCTCTACACCTGGACGAACCCAGTGCATCAACTTCTTCCTTGTAAATGATGCATTTTATTTCGTGGACCTTCCAGGGTATGGGTATGCAAAGGTCCCCGCAAATATACAAAAAAAATGGGGACCGATGGTTGAACAGTACCTTAAGCACCGCAAGCCCCTAAGATCTGTGATTTTAATCCTTGATATCCGCAGGATCCCGAACAAAGAGGACTTGCAACTACTCTCATGGCTTCAGTACTATAACATCCCAGCCCCTATTGTTTTGACGAAAGCCGACAAGCTCACAAGAAACAAACAATATCAACAGACAAAAAAAATAGCTTCTGAGCTTGCCCTCGCCCCGGAAGAACTTGTAGTCTTTTCATCTAAATCCGGACAAGGGAAAGAGCTGTTGTGGAAAAGAATAGAATCGTTGCTCCGTTAGTTCAAAGGGTTTTCTTATCTGGCACCCATTGATATCACCGCAAAGACGCAAAGAGCGCAAAGTTTTAAAACCTATTGACAATATTACCAATTTAAATTTGAAAATTTATCTTTCTCTTCTAGTACTATTTTTCCCTTTGCGTCCTTTGCGCCTTTGCGGTGCATTATTACTAACCATAAGCTAATATGAACACATCAAGCGCTTCCATAGCCGACTTAATCGGAATGATCCGGGAGAATAGAGGCACTGTAGACTGTAGCGGTCTGGTAGGCTCAGAGATAGCCTACTGCTTGGCGGAAGTACACCGCGGTGCAAAACGGTCTCTATTTGTTGTGGCGCCTACGCTTAAAGAGGCTGAAGCAATCATATCTGATATCCATTGTTTCCTCGGCGGGGCCGAGGAATCGGTCCTTTTTTTCCCGCCGTACCATATTATCCCGTTCAAACCGGTAGATTATAATCCTGAAACCGCCGCACACCGCATCAAAACACTCTACAGACTTATCACAGAAGATGACCCGAAGATTGTAGTAACTACCATCGAAGGGCTTCTTCAAAAGATTATTCCCCGGACGTCCCTTTCCGCTTTTCCGGAAATCATTATCACGGAAGAAGAGGTCAACCGAGACCAGTTGTTAAGTCACCTAATAAGTGGTGGTTATTCAAAGGCATCCATCGTAGAAGAACCCGGAGACTTCAGTGTCCGTGGAAGTCTGATAGATCTCTTTTCGCCCCTTTATCCTGATCCGGTCCGTATAGAATTTTTTGGTGATACTGTTGAATCGATTCGAACCTTTTCCGCGGTTGACCAACGGTCGTTACAATACCTTGAGGAAGTGATCATCATTCCCGCCCGTGAGTCAATTATTCATCCCGATGAAATCGAACAGATCATAAAGAGGTTTAGGCTGCATGCAAAACAATTGGAAATCCCACATACTCGGGTAGAGGAAATGCTCGATCACATTGCAGAACAGCATCAATTTCCGGGAATGGGCGGTTTCCTTCCTCTACTCTATCCGAAATTAGATAGTTTGGTTGAGTACCTTCCTGAAGACGCTGTTCCTGTGCTCATTGACCTTTCATCTATTGAAAAGATAGGAAAAACAGCGGAAGAGGTGATAACACAAAGCCATCGCACCTGCCGCTCCAAGGGTAGGCTCTGTGTAGAACCAGAATCATTATACCAACCTTCCGATGAGGCACTCCATGAGCTTCTGGGCCAGGAGTCAGCCATGGTTTTCAGGGCTCTGCCCGTAGCCGGGGAAGCCACACGGCCGTGTCATTTTACTGTTCACAATAACAAAACGACCTCGCAAGCACTCAGAACATCCAAAGGGTATCAAGAGTTACTACGCCCACTGATCGACTGGATTAAGGAATATCATGACGCAGGATGCTTCCCCACCGTAGTATGCGCGGGCCAAAAAGGGGCAGAACGTATTAGAAAGCTCCTCCGACCCTATGGCATCACTACCCTTGCGGATAAAGACACTGCGCGGGACAAGCCGGACGTGGGAATCGTGCTCCGGATACGTTTTGGACGGCTCTCAACCGGGTTTGTGTGGAAAAAAGAATCGCTGTCGATCATCACGGAAGAGGAAATCTTCGGCCCCAAACGACGCCGTCTCAAACGCCCGACCCCTTCCGGGGAAACCCGGATTATCGACTTCCAGGATCTTAAGGAAGGAGACCTTGTCGTTCATATCGAACACGGCATAGGCCGGTATCAGGTACTCATACGACTGGACGTAGCACAACATGTGGATGATTTTCTCCTCATTGAATACCAGGGAAACGATAAGCTGTATCTGCCGGTCGACCGGCTCCAGAATATACAGAAATATATGGGTATTGAAGGCGCTGTCCCCCATCTCGACCGGCTCGGCGGCAGCTCCTGGGGTCGGGCCAAGGAAAAGGTAAAGAAATCTGTTCAGAAAACAGCCAAAGAGCTTTTAGAACTATACGCGTGGAGAAAGGTTCAAAAAGGGTTTGCCTTTTCTCCCGGTGATCAGTATTTTGAGAAATTCGAGACAGAATTTGAATACGAAGAGACTCCGGATCAGGCCCGCGCCATCAACGAAGTCCTGGGTGATATGGAAACCAATACTCCTATGGATCGTCTCGTGTGCGGCGATGTAGGATACGGCAAGACCGAGGTAGCTCTTAGAGCTGCATTCAAAGCGGTATGCGACAACAAACAGGTGGCAATCTTGGTTCCAACTACTGTTCTGTTAGAGCAGCACCTGCAAACATTCAAAAAACGGTTTGCACAATATCCGGTTATCGTTGCGGGTCTCAGCAGGTTTCGATCGGCAAAAGAACAAAAGATGATTCTCAAACACCTTGCCGAAGGCAAAGTCGACATCGTCATAGGGACACATAGGCTCTTGCAAAAGGATGTCAACTTTAAAAATATTGGATTGATCATCCTTGATGAAGAACAGCGATTCGGAGTTAAGGACAAAGAAAAACTGAAAAAGATTCGCGCCCACGTTGACGTCCTTGCATTAAGCGCGACCCCGATCCCCAGGACCCTTCACATGTCCATGATGGGGATACGGGATCTCAGCGTCATTATGACCCCACCCGAGCATAGATACCCTATTAAAACATATATTTCTAACTTTGACGACGCAGTCATTACAGAAGCCATCATGCGCGAAAAGGATCGGTCCGGGCAGGTTTTTTTCGTTCATAACAATATTCGAAGCATCCGGGCCATGGCCGGATATATCCAAAAATTGGTTCCACGTGTCCGAATCGGCGTTGCACATGGCAGACTTGATGAAAAGGAGTTGGAAAAGGTCATGTTTCAATTTGTCCGTCGGGACATAGACCTGCTGGTTTGCACTACTATTATTGAATCAGGACTTGATATACCCTCGGCAAACACTATTATGATTAACCGCGCAGAGAGATTCGGATTGTCCCAAATCTATCAACTTCGAGGAAGGGTGGGCAGAGGAGAAGAACAGGCGTATGCATATTTTTTCATTCCCGGAGAAAGCGCTATCACCAAGGACGCGCAGAAAAGGCTTCGCGTTCTAATGGAACATGAAAAGCTGGGCGCCGGCTTTCACATTGCCCTTAATGACCTTCAGATCAGAGGTGGAGGTACGATCCTGGGGACATCCCAATCCGGTCATATCGCGGCAGTCGGCTATGAGATGTATCTTCAACTAATGGAACAAGCCATGAACGAACTAAAAGGAGAACCGATAGAAAAGGAGGTGGAACCGGAAATTAACCTGGGGCGTTCAGCCTATCTTCCGGAAGACTATATTTCTGACATCGATCAACGGCTTACCCTCTACAAAAGGCTCTCTCGCATGACCACATTGGAAGAACTTGATCATTTCAGGACCGAATTGAAAGACCGCTACGGCCGTTTCACCGAAGAAGTCACCAATTTACTGATAAAGATCGGATTAAAGATTATCGCAAAGAATGTACGCATCGTCCATCTTGATGTATCTGAACAAGGAATACTCTTTACCTTTGACAATGATCATCGTGCCGACGCAAAAAAAATCGTGGACCTAATCAGCGCGTATCCCCGCAAGGTCTCTGTCACATCAGAAAACCACTTAAGGGTTAGGTTGCCTTTTAAAGGGATAACAGATCCGCTTCAGGCAACAGAAAAAATTATAGAGGAGATTACATGAGAATGTTCAACAGAAGTTTGGCGATTTTCCTCCTTGTCCTTGTAGCATTCGGCTGTACACAAAATGAAAAGGATGCCGGAAATAAGGAGACACTTATCAAAGTTGATACGTTGGCCGTGAGTCTTGCTGAGTTCAACGACGCCTATGAATTATCACAAATGATCTCGGAACAGCCCCAACCATCAGATACGCTCTCTGAACAAACAGCTCGACTGCAGTTCCTGCGTCAACTACTGGAAGAGATGGTCATCCTCAGGCGTGCGAAAGAAGTGAACCTCACGGTATCGGCTCAAGAACTCGAAAAAGAGATAGATAAAATTCGAAAGGATTATCCGGACGATAGCTTTGACGAAATCTTTCTGAAAGAGGCCATCTCTTATGATCATTGGAAGGGAAAGATCCGGAAAAGGCTTCTGGTTAAAAAAGTTATCCAGACCGACCTCGTTCAAAATATTTCAATAACCGCGGAAGAAATCAAGTCTTATTATAATGAACACAAGGAAACATTCGGCAGGCCGGAGATGGTTCGAGTCTACCAGATATTACTCCCCACAAAGGATCAAGCCAAGAAGGTGCTTGCTGAGATTAATAGGGGGGTGTCGTTTCAGGATATGGCGCGGGTGCATTCTACCAGCCCGGACAAGGACAAAGGGGGCGATCTGGGATTCGTAGCAAAGGGAATACTTCCGGAAGTCCTGGATAGGACTATCTTCAAGCTTAAAGAGGGGAAAATCAGTCCGGTAGTCAAGAGTGGTTATGGGTATCATCTATTCCTGGTAACAGAGAAAAAACCGGCCAGCAAACCGGATCTTTCACGGGTGACTAAAACCATTAGAACGCGGCTCAAGGAAGAAAAGTTAGAACAGGTATATGGCGCCTGGTTGGCAAGGTTACGCTCGCGCTATGAAGTCGAGGTAAATGAGAGCTTGTTGGAATAAATACTAAACATCCGGAATCCGCTCTACATCCTCTTTTGCCACTTCAACTGCTGCATACTGACCCAATGCTTCCACGGAGACTACAACGCGTTCTACACCCCGGTAGCGTACAAAGGTCCCGATCACGCCGGTAAAGGGGCCTGCAATGACAATTACCCGATCCCCTTTTTTAAAGCGCACGCCGCCTACCTGAACAGGGTTATCACCCTCTACCATTATGCGAAGCGACGTTATTGCTTCATCCGTCACTGGGATCGGACCGTCTTTGTTTCCAATAATCCGGACTACACCTACTGTTTTCAAGATCTCGAGTCGTTCATGGGGGTTTAGATCGCTTTTTACAAAGATATAGCCGGGGAAAAGGGGTACGCGAATAATCAAACGTCGATCGCGGCGTTTGCTGGGCTTGGCAACCTTGGGAAGAAATGCGTCAAAAGTTTTTTTTGTCAGACCGTCCGAAACGACCTGCTCAAAACGGCTTCTTGTATGAAGTACATACCAGGCAGGATTTATATCATCAGAAAGCATGCAATCATATTAGCAGATGTAGAAACTCAGGACAACTACAGATGTGATTATTG
>JAFDAE010000143.1 GCA_019314005.1 Deltaproteobacteria bacterium
TCTTGAAGACATATTTTATAAAAATCGTAGTGTGAAAGGCCAAGCGGGTCCTTTGTCTTTCTCCCCTCGTAACGGATGATCTGCGCAAACGGACCGGAAACAATCTCTTCCGGCTTTAAATCAATCAATGTTTTGATATCATAGCGATGGCGTTTCCATTCATTGGCAGATATCTTGTAGCTATTAAACGTTAGTTCTTCGGCCATGATCACGGCGTCGTTCACACGAGCAAGTTCGTCATCTTTAAAATAAATTAATTCTTCCATGATATCATCATATACCATAATATTTATCCAATATCCACTTTGTAACGCTGCTATTCGCAGGGTTCACGGTTCAGAGTTCACGGTTCAGGGTTGCTCTCTTCTCATTTACAAGGCAGCATAGAGTTTCCTCTCTTTCCCCTGCCGCCATCGCTCTCGCCCGTCCGCCATCGGCTTTGCCTCAGGCAAGTGCCGGGCGGGCTCAGGCGAGGCGGGCGGGTCAGCTTAACCTTGAACCCCTGAACCGTGAACCTTGAACCTTGAACCTGAGCAGTTACCCTTTTTTTTCCAACTTACCGCCCTTGATTTATTGACAAACTTAGGCAAATAGTATAGCGTAATTATTTGTTCTTTATCCAACGGTGTTTTGGGATAATTAAGAGATAAAATTCAAATGCTTTCAAGGGAACAAACTACCATGAGTTCACCAATCCAGGGTCTTAGAATAGGCGTTGCCAATCGTGGAATACCGGCTCTTCGTATAGGGCGGACCATCCGGGAAATGGGAGGCATATACGTGGCATTTGCCACAGACGCGGACAAGACCGCCCCTCATGTCTCAAAGGCCGACAAGGCATATAATATTCATACGGAATCAGGCTATTTGGATATAGACGAAATTGTACGTCTCGCAAAACAGCATAATGTCAAGGCGCTTCATCCCGGGTGGGGGTTTGCAGCAGAGAACAAGCGTTTCCCGTCCCTGTGCAAGGAAAACGGTATCATCTTTATCGGTCCGTCAGAAACACCCATGAGCAAACTCGGCAATAAGGTAACGGCCCGAGCTATAGCACAGTCGGTCTCTGTTCCGGTTATCCCGGGATCTGAAGGGGCGGTAAATCTTAAAGAAGCAAAACAGATTGCCAAAAAAATCGGTTACCCCGTTATGATCAAGAGCGAAGGGGGCGGTGGCGGCCGCGGGATCGTAATAATTAATTCTCCCGAGGAGCTGGAACATAATTTTGAAAAGGCTTCTGCCATGGCAGAGGCGAGTTTCGGCAATCCGAATCTATATATCGAAAAATTCCTCACTGCGGTTAGACATCTGGAGATACAGGCTATCTGCGGTCCATTCGGCAATACAGTCGTGCTTGATGAACGCGATTGTTCCACTCAGAGGAAAAACCAAAAGTTATTGGAAATTACCCCCTCGCCCTGGAAGAACATGAGCGAGGATTTAAGAAAGACATTGAAAGACGCGACCGTAAAGATCGCGTCCGCCGTGGGGTATGATTCGATCGGGACATTTGAATTCTTGGTAGATCAGGAACAAAATTACTACTTTATTGAGGCCAACACCAGGCTTCAGGTGGAACATGGCATATCAGAACTCCTCTACGGAATAGATTTGGTAGAAGAGATGATACGAGTCTCCTTTGGTGAAAAACTCCGTCTAAAACAAGACGACCTGAAACCAAGGGGTTTCGCCATGCAATGCCGTATCAATTTTGAAGCCCCTCAAGATAATTTTCGACCCAATGCAGGTGAAATAACGCGCTATCTTTCCCCTGGAGGCGAGGGGGTGAGGCTTGACTCGTGTATCTTCAGCGGATACGAATTCCCAAAGCTCTATGATTCTTGCGGAAGCCTTTTGATGACGCACGGTGCCACATGGGAAAAGGCCCTGTCGATCATGGAACGGGCGCTTTTAGAATATTTTATAGGCGGTTTGAAGACAACGATTCCGTTTCATAAAAAGGTGCTCTCCCACCCCAAATTCATAGCGGGTGAAATCGATACAAAATTCATCGATAACACACCTGAATTAATGGTCTATACGGAAACTATCCCGGAAGAGATACGACTTTCCCGTCTCATGGCTGAAATTACGGCACGGGGCTTCAATCCCTATATAGGACTTGGCGAGTATCGGAAGTTCGGCGACTCCAAGATCGGCCCTATGTCTGTAGATGTCTCCTCCGTGACAAAAAATGCGGCAAACGACCGCTCGTATCAGCCGCCATTTGATCCCAATGATTATCGGGACAATGTCTTGAGCCATCTGCGAAACTCTGAATATGTGGAATTCTGCAATACCACACCGAGAGACATCACCCAGTCGGAAACAGGAAATCGATTTCGACTCTTCTCAGACCGGTTGATAGGACCACTGATTGACCGATGCGGATACGTATCCATAGAAAACGGCGGCGGAGCCCATTATCACGTGGGGATGTTGGGCTGTATGACCGATCCATGGGAAGAAGCAGAAGATTGGAATAAGTTTGCCCCGAATACACAAAAACTTATCCTTATCCGTTCAACCAATGTGCTCGGCTATGCCCCCCAGAGCCGGGAGATGATGCAACGAACAGGCGAGATGATTGTCAAGCATTATCATGTAATACGCTGCTTTGACTTTCTGAATCATATCGAGAACATGGCCCCGTTTGCCGAGATCGTCCTTAAGAACGAAAAATGCATCTTTCAGCCTGCTATAAGCCTGAGCTGGGCGCAAGGATTCGATGTGCCTCACTATCTTGGCGTGCTCGACGATATCCTCTCAATGTCAGGGCGGGTTCTGGAATGCAGCAAGGCAGAGGCGTCTAAAAAAATTATTTTCTGTCTTAAGGATATGGCAGGGGTATGCCCTCCCCGATTTATCAAAAGCCTGGTCTCGGGGATACTTGATAAGTATCCTGACCTGATTGTTCAGTACCACCGGCACGCCACAGACGGTCTTGCCGTGCCAACGCTTGGCGCGGCCGCCCAGGCAGGGGCCAAGATCCTGGATGTGGCTGACGGCCCCGGTGTAAGGTTTTACGGTCAAACAGCGGTCATGCCGGTATTAGCTTACATTGAAGGGGAACTCGGATTAAAGACACGTCTTGATAAGGAGAGGATCAGGGAAACTGCTTTTGTTCTGAAGCAGATCATGCCCGTATACGATCACTACTGCAGTCCGACATTTCTTGGAATCGACCACGATGTTACCCTCCACGGACTTCCGGGAGGAGCCACCTCAAGCAGCCAGGAGGACGCCCTTAAACACGGATACGCCTTTTTGCTCCCCAGCATTCTCTTAGTTCTTGAGCTGTACAGAAAACTTATCAGGTATCACGACGTTACGCCGGGCTCGCAAATTACCTGGACGAATGGATACCTCATGGTAGTCGACGCATATGAACGGGGTGGAATGTCCGAGGTGCAAAGGATTATCGAAATCCTCAAAAAGGTCACATCTGTTCCTGAAGAAAAACTTGACGAACAGGTCAAAGAAGACCGCATGCTGCTGTTTGCCAATTCAAACGACGCTCTCAAGAATCTGCTCTTGGGGAAATTCGGCAAACTCCCGCTTGGCTGGCCTCCGGACTGGGTTTATCAATCAGTATTCGGAAACAAATGGGAAGACGCGATTGCTCAAAGGACAGAAGAGAGCCCTCTAAATTTTCTTCCCCCCGTCAATATCGATGAAGTCAGGAAAGAACTGGTTGGACACATCGGGAGAGAGCCCACGGAAAATGAGTTGGTCAATTATCTTAACCATCCCGGAGACGCCCTAAAACTGATCAATAACGTTGAAAAATACGCCGATCCAAATGTGCTCTCCGATGATATATGGTTTGAGGGATTGGTAGAGGGGGTTGAACGTGAATTTCGAACCTCTGACGGCAAGGTCCATACTATCGAGGTCATGCATATCGCTGATATCAGCAAAAATGGAATAAGAAGAATAAGGTATAAGCTTGACCACGAAGTCTTTGTGGAAGAGATACAGGTTGAGGATAAGGCCATTGAGAAGGCGGGACTTGAGATGGCCGATGAAAATAATCCCTACCATATCGGGGCTCCATTTGATGCTGATCTGTGGCTTGTTCACAAAAAAGTAGGCGATAGCGTAGAGACGGGTGAAGAGATATTAAACCTTTCCCTTATGAAAGTCGAATACGGTTTAAGTTCCCCTGCGGACGGTGTTGTAAAGCGCGTCCTGGTATTTGCCGATTATAAGGCCGATAAAAAAATGGTGCCGGTAAAAAAGGGACAGTTGCTGATGGAGCTTGCTCTACCCCGTGAGCGTTGCGCGAATTGTAACGCGGAGATCAACGAAGGAGACAAGTTCTGTTCGGAATGCGGAAGCAAAATTAGTTCATAGTTCATAGCTGTAGAAAAAAGTTTGACGGGATTTACAGGAGTTACAAGATTTTTTTATCCTGTTCATCCTGTCTAATATTCTTAAGATTTTAATAGGAGGAAATTTTAATGGGAAGTGTGGTAAAAAAGCGTAAGAAGAAAATGCGGAAGCATAAACATAGAAAACTGCTGGCTCGTACACGTCACCAGAGAAGAAGGAAATAAAGAATGATAATTTAGGAATTAAGGGATTGAGGAATTGCGAATTACAGAAGATTTTAAATCCCTCAATTCCTAAATCCTTAACTCTCTTCTATTTCCTAATCCCACTCTTGCCAAAATATTTCAAAAACTCGCTCTTTGGCGAAAGAACCAGGGTGGTATTCCGGCCCATTGATCTTTCGTTAGCCTCCAGGGTCTTCAGGAAACTGAAAAATTCCATGTCCTTCCCGAATGCCTTTGCATAGATTTTAACCGCCTCAGCGTCCCCTTCTCCTTTAATGGTCTCGGCCTTTTCATAGGCCTCTGCCAAAAGAATGGTTCGGTCTTTGTCAGCGTCAGCTTGTATCTTGAGGGATTCTTCCTGGCCTTCGGACCGGTATTTTTTGGCCTTGCGCTCACGCTCGGCCCGCATCCTGCCATAAACAGCATTTTCATTCTCCGGCGGGAGATCAGCGCGTTTAATACGAACGTCAACGACTTCGATGCCATAATCTTCAGATATCTTATCGCTCCTGGCTGTAACCCTTTCCATTACATCGCTTCTGACCTTGGAAACGATATCGGTAAGTGAATGCCTTCCAAGCTCCACGCGGAGCTGCGCGTAGATAATATCGTCAAGACGGGCCTGGGCCCCTCGAATGTTTCTAACTGTCTTGTAAAAAAGAAGCGGGTCTGCAATACGCCATCTGGAATAGTTGTCCAATACAAGGGCCTTCTTGTCCTCGGTAAGTATCTCGGCGGGAGCGGAATCATATTCCAGGAGGCGGTTCTCGAAATATATCACCTCATGTACGGCCGGAAGCTTAAAATGTAAACCCGGCCCCTTGATATCCCCAACCGGTTTCCCCAGCCTTACCACGATCGCCTGCTGAGTCTGGTCCACAGTAAAAAATGCCATATTCGCAACAACGAATGCTACGACCAGTGCAATCAATACACCTGTTATTTTCTTTTCCATGCTTGCTTAATTCCCCTTCTTTGCTTCCGGTAGCGACAACAACCCGCTCATAGGAAGAACCGGAACAAGGTTTTTAGACAAATTGTCCTCTATTACGATCTTGTTTGAACGTTCCATAATCTTTTCCATTGTCTCAAGATAGAGCCGCTTTCTTGTAACCTCTTTGGCCTTGGAATACTCTTTCAACATAGCCAGGAAACGATTGGCATCACCCTTGGCATGGTTGATTTTGGAGGCCCTGTAGCCAATCGCCGCATTGACCACCTGCGCGGCCTTGCCTTTCGCCTTTGGGAGAATATCGTTCCGATACCCTTCAGCATCATTAATATA
>JAFDAE010000144.1 GCA_019314005.1 Deltaproteobacteria bacterium
TCATTCTTTCTAAGATGTTGACTTATTATCGCCCCGTTAATGGCGTTGGTTATAAGAAGCACTCCTTCAGCACCCGAATTCATTATTGCTTTTGCAATATCAGAAGCTGAAAATCCCTCACGGGAATTAAAGGGAATCATTGCAGAGATTTTTCCTCCTTTTTGTTCAAATCCTTTTTTGAAATTTCGGCTTAATGGTGCCGTATAATTTTTATTTGAAAGGTCATGCACAACCGCCATTTCCCTGATGTTTAAACGATTATAGACCATATCCGCCATCAGTGGAGCTCTTTTGTCATCAGGTATCATTAACCTTATGAAATTGTCATCAAGTCCCGTGAGCTCAACTGTTGTTGTGCCGGCAGATATCATTAAAACATTCTTTTCATTCATAAGAGGGACTGTTTTCACACTCAGTGAACTCAGATAAGGGCCTATAATAGCGACGACTCCCTTATCGACTAACTCCTTGACAACCCGAAGCGCTTCCTCCGGGTCTCCTTTATCATCTCTGACAATCAATTTTATTGAATGACCGTTGACCCCTCCCGACTTGTTGATCTGCTCCACGGCAAGCATGCCAGCGTTTCTGGAGTGGATTCCAGAAGTTGAGGCAGCCCCTGTCAAAGTAGTCAGCAGTCCTATCTTGACAGGCTCCTTTTTCTTCGTACAACCAGGCGCCATAATGACAAGAATTATACCGCTGAAAATTACAAGACCGCTCAACAGAAACCAATTCCATCGATTTTTCAGAATTGTTATCATAACCTCAGGATATTTTTTTGGGGTCATTTGGTCAACCTTATCATCCTCAACAAGAAGAAGACGGATTGCTCTGTCTTTCATGATTTTCTCCTATATCTGATCGGAAACACATTCCTTTGATACAACATCACCATATATTTTGCTTTGCCGCCTGATTTTAAAATCGACAAAATACCTTTCGGTCTGAGCTCAAAGTCAAAGACATTCAATATTCAATCGACAATAGTCAATTTTTAAGTTCCTCAATCTTTACTTTCTTCTAACTCCTTAACCTTTTCCTTTAGCTCCTTTATCCGAAACTCCCGCCCTACAAAAAGCATATTCATTCGTTCAAGTTCAGAGTTCTTCTCTTCCAGTTCACCTGTCCGCTCCTTGACCAGATCCTCAAGGTGGTCGCGGTATTTATTCAATTCTTCCTCTGCCCGCTTCCGCTCGGTCACATCTAAGACGATACCTTATTACCGGTGTCTGTAACTCGCCGGCCTTTCCCTTGCCTTTCGTCTCGTTTGTCGCCATTTTTTTCCCCTCCTTTGGTATGTTTTCAAAGTTGATGGACTCGTAAAAAGCCGTATTCCCCCTCTTGTTAGAGGGGAATTAGGAAATTAACCGTACAGTTGGAAGTTCCGGATGAACACTAATTAAGAAAGTAATGGTAACTACTTAGGTTGTTAGGTTCACGGTTCACCGTTCAGGGTTACCTTTCTTTCGTTAACCTTCACTAACCTTGAACCCAGAACCGTGAACCCCTGAACTTTGAACCTGAGCAGTTACAAGTAATGCCGAAAAGGTTGTAGAAGAAATCCCAACGCCTTTGGTTATGAGTAGTAACAGGTAGAGTCGTCAGCGAATTGTTCGAATGAACTGCAAGTGGTGGTTTGAGATTCGATTAGCGTAATTGTTTTTTATAAAGTTTACCATAGCATAGGGTACTTTACCACTAAAAAATATAACGGCACAAAATACACATTGTTAGACAGGATAAACAGGATGATCAAAATAAAAAAAAAAATCATGTAGATCCTGTACATCCTGTCAAAACATGCCAAAATGTTCGGCTGTTATCTTGATTTCTGTTATCTTCGTTTCTTGACGCCATGATCAAACTACGGCATACTACACATATGTCTTTTAGCAATATCCAGCGCCATTTTAGAAGATCCTCTTTGGCCAAAGCTCTATGTCAGACTCGGATAAGGTCTGAGGTTCAAGGTTCAAGGTTCAAGGTTCAAGGAATAAAGACAAGAATTGAACATTCTGCAAAGGTGTCTATCACCACCCTGGTTTTTCTCTTGGCTTGGCTACTCCTGACCTTTTCCCCAATACTCCAGTCTTATGGCTTTTGCGCATCCTATTATAATCTGACCAACGAAGAGGAACGCAAGCTTGGGAGAAAATTTCTTAATCACGTAAAGAAGCACCTGGCGTTAATTGATGATTCTATCATTATAAATTATATAACAACGGTTGGAAAGCGGATAGAGTCTCAAATGCCAAGCCAACCGTTTACATATAATTTTTACGTGGTCAAGGAAGACGTATATAATGCATTTGCGGCGCCGGCAGGGCACGTGTTTATTAATAGTGGGTTACTTGCAGCAATGGATAATGAAGACGAGCTTGCCGGTATCCTGGCACATGAGATGGCTCACGTTGCTTGCCGTCATATTGCAAAACGTATTGAACGTTCCACAAAAATCGGCTTGGCGACATTGGCAGGTGTTTTGGCAGGGATTTTTTTAGGAGGCGGGGGGGCTGCAACAGGCGCAATTACTGCCGGTTCCATTGCGGCAGGCGAATCAATGTCGCTGAAGTATAGCCGCGAAGACGAAGCCGAAGCCGACCAGGTCGGTCTAAGATATCTGACTCAAGCCGGATACAGCGCAGAAGGTCTTCTCTCCGTGCTTAAAAAAATTCGTATGGTCCGCTGGTTCGGCCCTGAAGAAATTCCTACATATTTAACTACTCACCCGGCTGTAGAGGAACGTCTTGCCTATATAGACACTCAAATGCAGATCCGCCCGGAGTGGGGATCCACTTCCCGCAAGATTGACCCCTATGAATTTAAAAAGATACAGATAAGGTTAATCGCCCTGTACAAAGAGCCTGACAATTCCCTTGCATATTACGGGATGGCGCTTGTTTTAGAAAGAGAGGGACAAAGAGAAACCGCTTTTTCTTTATTCAAAAAGGCCATACTCTATAATCCCACTGATCCCGATATGCTCTTAGATTTGGGGCGAGCTTATTTCTTCGCGGGGAATTATAGACAGGCTATAAGTGTCCTAAAGGGAGCTTTGGCCTTTAGACCGCGAGATAGAAAAGGACAGTTTTTATTAGGGCGGTCATACTTTGAGACAGGGGAGTTTCATGAAGCTATCGAAGTGCTTAAGACCCTTGCCGAGCTTTATCCGAATTTTACAGAAGGTTATTATTACCTGGGTAATGCCTATGCTAAAATAGAAAATTTTGGGGAGGCGCATTACAATTTGGGCCTTTATTTTGAACATCAGGGAGACACAAAAAACGCGGGGTTTCATTTCAAACGAGCGCTTAAGCTCTTAGGAAACGATCCCACCCGCCAAAAATCAATCCGAAAAAAACTCAAGAACCTTGAGTCCGGTTCGAGACGCGGTCAAAGCGAGCAAACTTCATTGTAAATGTCCCGCGTCCCTGGGTGGCGGACCGCAGCGCTGTAGAATAGCCGAACATCTTTGATAAAGGGACTGTCGCATCAACAAGCTGGATATTTTTTTTGGGGGCAATCTTTTCTATTTTACCTCCTCTGGCATTCAGATCGCCTATTACGTCTCCGAGAAAGGGTTCAGGGATTAAAATTTCCACTGTCATAATAGGCTCCATTAGTATAGGATCCCCCTTTTGAAAAGCTTCTTTGGAGGCCATGGAAGCTGCAACCTTGTAAGCAAGACTACTTGATAAAGATTCTTTGTGGCCGCCTCCGACAAGGGAGACCTCGACATCTACTATCGGGTATCCGAGAATAACTCCGGCCGCCATAGATTCAGTCACCCCCATCTCAATCGCAGGAATAAATTCTGCAGGAATTGCATCGTCAGAGATGCGGTTGACAAACCGATTCCCCGAACCTCTCTCAGTGGGGGCAAGCGACAGTGATACCTGGCCGAAATGTTGTTGTCCGCCTAGTTCTCGCTCAAAGGTTACCGTAGCTTCAGTATGTTTCTCGATTGTTTCACGGTAAACTACCTGGGGTTTTCCTACATTTACCTGGGTATAAAATTCTCTTTTCAAACGGTTTACCAAGACTTCCAGATGGAGTTCTCCCATGCCTGAGATAATAGTCTGACCGGTCTCCTGATCATGATGAACCCGAAAGGTGGGGTCTTCGACAGTCAGTTTCTCTAATACTTGGTCGATTTTTTCCTGATCATCATGAGTCTTCGGTTCAATCGCTACGGAAATAACCGGTTCGTAAGCCTCTATTTTTTCTAAAAGAATCGGATGGTCTGGATCGCAAAGGGTATCACCTGTAGTGGTAGTTTTGAGTCCTACAACCCCTACTATATTTCCGGTGCCGGCCTCTTTGATCCTTTCCCGTTTGTTGGCATGCATCGCCATAATTCGTGCTAGCTTTTCTTTTTTGTCTTTCCCAGGGTTAAGAACCTCGTCGCCTGTTTTCAACCGTCCGGAATATATCCGAACATAGGTTAGCTTGCGCCCCTGATCCATCATCACCTTGAAGGCCAGGGCGGCTAAGGGTTCTTCATCAGAGCAAATACATTGCATGGTTTTTCCTGTTTCCGGCTCATGACCTTCAGGTGGGCGGACCTCAAGAGGATTTGGAAGAAGCTGAACTATGGCATCTAATAGGGTTTGTATACCTTTGTTCCTTAGAGCGGAACCGCATAATACAGGAACAAGCTTTAAGTCTATGGTTAACCTTCTGAGTGCGGAAAGGAGCATATCAGAAGGAAGGGGCTCATCCGCAAGATAGATCTCCATAATCTCATCGTCATATTCTGCGATAGTCTCAATAAGTTTATCCCTATAGGTTTGAGCCGCTTCAAGCCTATCGTCCTGGATCGGTTCGACATCAAAGGTGGCTCCAAGAGTCTCATCGTGCCAGGTGAGCTGCTCCATACGTATGAGGTCTATAACCCCTTCAAATGTATCCTCCATTCCCACGGGAATTTGCAAAAGAACCGGAGTGGCGCCCAAACGCTTTTGTATCATTTCAACAGTACCGAAAAAATCAGCGCCCACACGGTCCAGTTTATTGATGAAAGCGATTTTTGGGACATGATATTTATCTGCTTGGCGCCATACTGTCTCGGATTGGGGTTCAACACCTCCGACTGCGCAAAAGACGCCTATGGCGCCATCCAAAACTCGGAGCGATCGTTCTACCTCTATCGTAAAATCAACATGTCCAGGCGTATCTATGATATGAATTTCTGAATCCTTCCACTTGCAGGTGGTGACTGCAGAAGTAATGGTGATTCCACGTTCCTGTTCGTCCGGCATCCAATCCATGACTGCTTCGCCATCATGGACCTCACCCATCTTATGAGAACGCCCGGTATAATAAAGTATCCTTTCGGTAACCGTCGTCTTCCCCGCATCAATATGGGCGATGATGCCAATATTTCTTATGCTTGATATTCTTTTCTTACTCATGAGCTTAGTTTAATTGGTTAAATTAGTCTGAATTAGTGTGTTAAAATTAATTCCTATCGAATGTCCATTCAGAAATGGTAGATTTTGTCCCAAGGCAAGGCCGCACAAAGGTTTTTACCGGAGGCGTAGCAGCGGCTACGTCGAGGATAGAAACCTGAGGAGAACGCAGTATTGGGGCAAAAGATGCCGTTTCTGATGGACACTATCGAATTAACAACAGATTCGCACTAAACGGTTGCTGAATAGCAACATGCCCAGCCAATGTCTTACGTTCCCTTCCACTGACGAGGATCTTCACATTGTCGATTTCCGAAAAATTCAGAGTCAGAGTATTTACAATAGAGTATATTGTAAGCATTTCTGAAGCGCTTCCCCCTGGATGTTTTTCCGTAATAGTTTCATCAAAGTCGACATAGGCTGTCTTGTCAGGCGTAAAATAAATAGACAAGAGTTTGGTCTCTTCCGGAATAGTCCGCGAAAGGTTCCCTTTTGGGCCGGAAATAAGCGCTTCTATCGCGGAACCGGCGTTATCCAACGTAGTTTTGTGGATCGGTAGTACTCGCTCTTCGGCTTTCAGAAATTGTTCATCCGGATCTGCAAAATAAAGGTGCGTGATCTCTTTTCTGGATTTTGTCGGGATATCACCCCGATAGGTCTCAAGTCTGCTTTCTAAGTTATGCTCCCCCAATGAGAGATAATAATAGGCTACCCAGCCCCCAAATCCAACAAGGATAATCCCAACAATTACAATAAGTTTTTTTTTACTCTTCAATGTGCTAATTTAAGACCTTTGAAAACATTGATGTCTTAAAAAGTGCCTCATAGACAAGGCGAACTCCAAATTTCTCATTTTGTTATTTCAATTGAAGATGTTTATGCTATTATTAATATTATGTCAAGATAGTGCTGGACATGCGAAGTGAAAGGAGGCCATGAGATGCCGGAAAGAATTTTGATCTTTGGGAAGGACACGTGACCGTTCACCAGCGCTGCGCGTGAGTCTTACGCCAAGATGAATAAAGAGTTTGAGTACGTCGACGTAGTAAGGGATCCTGACAAACTGGAAGAGATGCTTCAATACACCGGTGGCAGAAGAAAGGTCCCTGTAATAATCAATGGTGACTCGGTAACAATAGGATTTCAGGGAAAGGCCTGAGGGGTTTGAAGACGCGGCAGGATGCCGCGAGATACAGGTTTCGGGTTTCGGGTGTCAGGTGTCAGGTGTCAGAGGACAGAGGTCAGAAGGCAGGTGCTAACCCCTGAAACCCGAAACCTGACCCCCGACCCCCCTGTCAAAGGAAGGCATATGAATGTAGAAAAACAATATGTAATAGATTCCTTCAGCACAAAGGAATCGTGGCGCATTTTTAGAATCATGGCCGAATTTGTCGATGGTATAGAATCGCTGAGCGAGATCTATCCGGCAGTGACTATATTTGGTTCGGCAAGAGTTGGTCCAAATGAAGAGGTTTATGAAAAAACAAAACAAATAGCTTCTCTTTTTGCAAAAGAGAATTTTGCCGTGGTCACCGGTGGTGGCCCTGGTACTATGGAAGCGGCTAACAAGGGGGCAATCGAAGCAGGGGGCGTATCGGTCGGCCTTAATGTTGGCCTGCCGTTTGAGGAAACCCCGAATCCCTACACCAACATTAGGGTCGATTTTAAGTATTTTTTTGTGCGCAAGGTGATGTTTCTTAAGTACTCTGTTGCATATATTATCATGCCCGGAGGATTCGGTACCTTGGACGAACTCTTTGAGGCCCTCACATTAATTCAAACAAAAAAGATCAAGCCGTTTCCTGTTATCCTGGTCGGTTCCGACTACTGGCAGGGCCTTATAGACTGGCTAAAAAATGAGCTCCTTGCAAACGGCAAAATAAGTCCTGACGACCTCGATATTATACAGATCATAGACGAACCGGAAGAGGTTTTAAAGACCGTAAAGCGAATCGTAATCGTATGATCAGGAAATTAAGTCCTCCGCAGCTGCTCGTCATAGCATTTTTGTTCTTAATTCTGCTTGGGTCGTTTATACTGAAACTCCCCGGCACTACTACCTCTGGACACATATCGTATGTAGACGCACTCTTTACTTCTACTTCCGCTGTTTGTGTAACCGGATTGGTAGTAAAAGACACCGGGGCAGACTTTACAGTATTAGGCCAGGTGATTCTTATCGTTCTAATTCAGTTGGGCGGACTGGGAATAATGACCTTCTCAACAATATTGCTGTATCTCTTGGGACGACAACCAACGCTCAGAGAACAATCGATCCTGCAGGATACCTTTTCCCATTCTCCGGTGCGTGACGTCCACCGATTGGTACTGTTAATTGTCGTATTCACCCTGTTGGTGGAGCTGATAGGAGCGATTGCCTATTTTACCCATTGGATACGCGAATTCCCTTTGGGAAAGGCCCTTTTCTTTTCACTGTTTCATTCGATTTCAGCATTTTGCAATGCTGGATTCTGTCTTTTTTCGGACAGCTTCGCAGGATACCGGGCCAATGGGATTATAAATGCAAATACAATAGTGCTTATTATTACCGGGGGAATAGGATTTTTGGTGCTGTTGGAACTCTATGAGCGCTATGTGGTCAGAAAGAGGCCGCACGAAAAACCCCTTTCACTGCATACAAAGCTCACACTGATAACGACTGCTGTTCTAATAATTGCGGGGAGCGCGTTTTTTTTCTTTGTTGAACATGGCCAGATATTAGGTGATGTGTCCCCGTCACATAGTATCTTCATATCCCTGTTTCAGTCGGTAACAGCGAGAACCGCAGGATTTAATACGGTTGATTTCTCTCTTCTTTCAAATTCAACACTGTTTTTTTTCATTATCCTGATGTTTATAGGGGCTTCACCAGGCTCGTGTGGCGGGGGTGTTAAGACCACGACAGTTGCGGTTTTTTTTGCCGTTGTGCGATCAAGGCTGAGAGGGGAAGAGTATGTCCGTATTATGAATAGATCGATTCCAAACCAGTCGGTTGCAAGGACTGTCTCCGTGATAATTTCGGCAGTGCTTGTAATTGTTGTCATGACAATTGCCTTGTTACTGACGCAGGCCGGTTCCGCTCCGTACGCAGAAAGTCGAGGGATGTTCCTTGAGTACCTCTTTGAAGCAGTATCCG
>JAFDAE010000552.1 GCA_019314005.1 Deltaproteobacteria bacterium
AAAAAGTATTACAGAACTTTCCAAACTCGATATTGATCATTTCCTGCCTGGCCATATGGGAATTATTGAAGGAAATGAAAATATCAAGCACAATTTCCGCTATGTTATGAACAATATATTTCCCTATATTTAGAGTGCAGTTAAAGGGATACAGTCTCAATAATGTACGGTACGATAATTGTTTTCCCCTGTAGGGCCCGTTCCCCGAACGGGCCGATATCACCGTGAGTCCTTCGACTTGGCTCAGGGTATACCTGTCGAACGGTTTTATCGTGAGCTTGTCGAACGGCGGGCCGATGAGGCCATCGGCCCCTGCCAAAAATAGTGACAGCTACTATTTTCCCCAGTATTCCTTCTCCAATCCTACTTATCCAGAACGTCCCTTACTTTTCTCAACATATACTTTAGCTGATATGGCTTCCCGCTAAATTCCACGGCTCCGGATTCAAGGGCTTCCCTTGCCCTTCCGTTAGCAGAATAGCCGCTGGCTATGATAACCCTTGCCGCGGGATCTATTTTTAGAAGCTCTTCAAGGCACCACCGCCTGCCACCCATCCCCGGCATGATCAAATCCAGCAAAACGAGGGCGATCTTTTCTTTTTCCTGACGGTATATCTCCAGGGCGCTTTCCCCGTCAGAGGCCATAATCACCGTATAGCCAAACTTGGCAAGTATCGCTTCACCGAGATCCCGGATGTCCTCTTCATCATCCACAAGTAAAATTGTCTCATTTCCTCCTTTGAGGGGGATTTCTTCTTCTTTTCCCCGTGCCACTTCTTCTTCCTGTTCTATGACCGGAAAATAAATTTTGAAGGTGGTGCCATGTCCCGGTTCGCTGTAACAGCCAATATGGCCGCCATGACTCTTTACAATGCCGTAAACCGTGGACAGGCCAAGGCCTGTTCCCCTTCCTGTCTCCTTTGTGGTGAAAAACGGCTCGAATATGTGTTCAACTGTCTCCCTGTCCATACCATGACCGGTATCAGAAACGCTCAGCACAACATATTCCCCCGGAGTAATTTCCAGATGCATCTTGCAATATTCATCATCCAGAATCACGTTTTCAGTTTCAAAGACCAGTTTGCCGGCACCAGGCATGGCATCCCTCGCATTGACAGCCAGGTTCATCATATCTGTTCAAGCTGTGCAGGGTCCGCGTTTATGATTTTGAGCTTTTCTTCCAGATGCAATTCGATATTGATCATCTTCGGGATAGACCTCTCGAGTAATTTACAGGCTTCCTTCACTTCAAGGTTGAGCTCTACGGGCCTGAGCTTTATCTCCCCTTTCCTGCTGAAAAGAAGGATCTGTTCCGTAAGATCCCCACCCCGCCGGGCCACTTTTTCAATGGCTTCCAGCCTGCTATAGTCGGGATCGCCCGGCTCCTTTTCCATCATCATAATCTGAGTATAACCGTAAATCGCCTGGATTAAATTATTAAAATCGTGGGCAATGCCACCTGCCAGGGTGCCGATGGCCTCCATCCTCTGGGCCTGACGGAGCTGGGATTCGATTTTGTTTTGTTCGGTCACATCACGGAGGATGCCCCGGTATCCCAGAATGCTTCCATCATCAGCCCGCCGTAAAGCGGAAGTAAGCAGGCAGTCCATCTCTTTTCCATCTTTTTTGCGCAGTTTCAGTTCAAAGCCTTTGACAAATCCCTTTTCCTCTATCTCCTTCTGAAAGTTGATCCGGTCATCGGGATTAGCGTATATATTTTCTGCTTTCAGATCCGCCATCTCTTCGCTGGTATAACCAAAAAGATCCAGAAAGGATTGGTTTACATCAACGAACCCGCCTTCCCGGGTATTAATATAGATAGCGTCTCTGGAGTCCTCGAAAAGGGTTCGGTACTTCTCCTCACTCTCCTGCAACGCCTCCTCTGTCCGCCTGCGCTCAGCAATTTCTCTTTCCAGATCCAGCATCTTTTTTTCAAGCTTATTCACCAGACGTTCGCTGTAAAGCTTGAAAATATCTTTATCCTCTTCTACAGCCGGCTTCCCGGGCATTATCCTGCCCTCCTCCATATCTCTGATTACACCTTGTATAATCTTTATGAACTCATCCGGCTCAACAGGCTTTCGAATAAACCTGTCCGCTCCTA
>JAFDAE010000145.1 GCA_019314005.1 Deltaproteobacteria bacterium
GATCCACACTGTTGGTCCTATATGGCGCGGCGGGCCGTATAATGAGGAGAAGCTACTGGCTAATTGCTATAAGAGTTGTTTAAGGTGTGCGGTTGCTAAGGAAATTAAGACTATTGCTTTTCCTTCTATTAGCACCGGAGCCTATGGATTCCCTGTAGATAGGGCCTGCAAGATTGCATTGAGAGAGACAATCTCTTTTCTTGATCTCAGTCCCTCTTTGGGAAAAGTGATCTTTGTATGCTTTGGAAGGGATGTTTTAAAAAGTTATCAAAGAACCTATGGGGACTTATAGTCCGGCAGTTCCTCTTTTATTTAATATCAACCAGTTCTTTCAGTTCTTTTCCACACTTAAAAAATGGAAGCTTTTTTGGCGTTATTTGAACGGTTTCACCAGTTTTTGGGTTTCTTCCTTCGTAACCCTTATACTTTTTTACAAAGAAGCTACAAAGGCCTCTTATTTCAACCCTGTCACCCTTTTCCAAGGCGCTTGTTATCTCGTCGAAAAAGGTGCTTACCACCATTTCAGCATCTGATTTTGTGATGTCGGTGCTCTCTCTCAGGGCATCAATCAGTTCCCCTTTATTCATAGCCTTCTCCTTGTCGCAATCCTGTAATGAGACCTTTGCAAATGATTATATTCAACCTATGAAGAATTTTAGATACTATATAAGAAATTGAAAAGTCAAGAAGATTTAAGTTTTTTTCAATAATTTGTTTCTCTTGTTGGTAACTACTCAGGTTGTTAGGTTCACGGTTCACGGTTCAGGGTTGCTCGCCTTGTGCTCTTCATATTTACAAGGCAGCATAGAGTTTCCTCTAAACTCCGTTGCAAGACCGCTTGGCGTTTCACAAGAACCGGATGAATTCCACATTGGTATAGCCCCTCTTTCACCTGCCCGCCAATGCCAAGCGTTGGCAGGCGGGTCAGTTTAACCTTGAACCGTGAACCCCGGAACTTTGAACCTGAGTAGTTTCTCTTGTTGAAGATTAACAATTATGATATTTTACACGAGTTTCATCAACTAAGGAAACCATCTCCATGATTCGTATACCCGCAGTTGCCGAACTTTTTTATCCCAAGGATTCTACACAACTTCACTATGTTATCGAAGGTTGTATTGAGCCGGTTCTAAACAAAAAAACCGCCGTTGGCGTGATATCGCCTCACGCCGGGTATAGTTACTCCGGGAAAGTCGCCGGTGTTGTTTTTTCACAGATCAAAGTCCCCAAAACCGTTATTATTCTCGGCCCGAATCATGCCTGTGTAGGAGGATTCGCCTCAGTCGCATCAGATGGTGCATGGGATATGCCCTGCGGTCTTGTGAGGATCAATGCGGATCTCGCCGAGATTATATTAAAACAAGACTCGCGATTTACTGAGGACGCCAAGGCTCATGCCGTAGAGCATTCTATCGAGTTGCAGGTTCCTTTTCTTCAATATTTTAGACCGGATGTGACGATTGTCCCGATTATATTTACACCTTTATCTTATGAGGCCTGCCAGTCAACAGGTAAGGCGTTGGCCAGGGCAATCCGTTTATACAAAAAAGACGTCCTCATAGTAGCCTCTTCCGATATGACCCATTATGAACCTCATGATATAGCAACTATTAAAGATTCCTTTGCTATTGACCGTATACTTGCCATGGATGGAGAAGGACTGTTAGAGACAGTATACCGCAATGAGATATCGATGTGCGGGGTAATTCCTGTTGCTATAGCCTTGGAAACATGCAAGATTCTGAAAGCGTGCAAAGCGAGTTTGGTGCGCTATGCTACATCCGGAGAGGTAAGCGGGGATTATGACCAGGTAGTAGGGTATGGCGGCTTTATTATAACCTAGAATTCTGGGACAGCCTCCTAGTGTCCGGCAAAGTTTTTGTCTTGACTTTTTTTCTTCATTTTCATATAGCCAAACGAGACCTTTGCATAACGCGACATTTTTTTGTCAGGCAAGGAAGGCGAAAATCTTAACCGGAGGAATACATTGAGTATTTCGAGGATTAATATTTGAAGCCTGACGCCGCATCACGGACACGAAGTGAAGCGTCAGCGCTCATAATGGCAGTTATGCAAAGGTCTCAAACTACATTTTGGGGGATCGTCTAGTGGTAGGACAATGGACTCTGGCTCCATTGGCGGGGGTTCGAATCCTCCTCCCCCAGCCACATCTTATCTTGTCATTCCTATGTAAATGCCCGTAAAATTATAAAGGACTAATTTTACGGGCGCGTCAAATTTTATCCTAATCTTTTCATAGTGTTAGCACTTGTGAAAGCCTTCTCTGTATTTTCTGTTAAATGTGTCTTTAAATAGTACCGATAAGATTATAAAGCGTCGTCATTAGAGGCAATAATTGCGGAAAAAGGTTGTTGGAGGGAAAATGAAAAAGGATTCAGAAGACGATACCTTGAAGGATCTTGCACTCATTGAATATTTTATAAACTATCAAGTTTCCCTCGATCATGAAGTTCATGAGAATAACAAAATTTCAAGGTTTGCTATACCCCGTCATACCCAATGGATAGGATGGCTCATAGAACCCTCAGACGAAGATGACCCACAAACCCCCTTTTAATGATTTCATCACTGTACTATAACCTAAATTGAGCGATTTTTGACTCGATCTGCACCAATCTCTTCCTCAAAAATCGCTCAACTTAGGTATAAATCTTCTTAACCACAATCACGAAACCATCAAAATTAATGGCGTCGTAAAAAGTCCAATCTACTACGCCTTGTATATTGATCTTTTTACTTAGCCATCCTTTATCAAACTCAAGACTTTTTACGAGATCATCAAAATTAATTAAGTAGGATCAGAATTTTCGGATAGCCTCTAAGGTAAAGGCTTGAACACTACAGTTTGATCTGGTGCAATAGTGGGAACCAAGTCTATAACATCAGAATGTGTCATCCGGTTCCTGGCTGCCTGAGAAATAGAGACGCGGAAAGCAGGGCTGTTAGAGATAGGTTTGTTATGAACAGACTGGACATATAAAGTCGATGTTACCCTCCCTGTTTTGAGGGAACGCTGAGTGTTTTCCTTTTGAACGGCTTTTTTTAAATGACGGTAAAAGGGCCTACGCCGACGGTAAACCTCATTCAACGATTTAATATTGCGGATTGTACCTACAGGTGTTACCTTCAATGGACCCTCCATCATTATTAAATAAATATCAACTAATCAAAACATTAGTCAAGGGATGAAGTTATGATGTGTGGGAAAATTTCTTGACAAAAAATTATAGTTTATTATATTTATCAATTTGCTTTTTCGTTATTTGTTGACCTTAGTATGCATCTAGCGGTTATTCGCTGATATTTTCCCAGGTTGGAGAAGCAATAAAATTATTTTTAGGAGGAAGTATGGCTGTACCGAAGCGTAAAACTTCAAAGTCGAGAAGGGATAAACGTAAAAGCCAATGGAAGACTGCTGCGCCCGGTCTTTCTGTTTGTCCCCAGTGTAATGAATCCAAATTGCCTCATCGTGCCTGTCCAAGTTGCGGAACTTACAAGGGCCGTACTATAGAGGAAACGGAAGAAATATAATCCAGAGATGGCATTTCCTGTCCCGATAACGTTAGCTCATAGCTAATAGGTCTATGAGCTAAGAGCTATAAGCTAACTCGTCTCGGAACAAAATCTACCATTTCTGGATGGACATTGATGAACTGATCTGTAGTTGCTTGTTGTAACTTTATGAAGAGAGACCTTTGCATAACGCGACATTTTTTCGTCAGGCAAGGAAGGCAAGAAATTTAACCGGAGGAATACATTGGGTATTTCGAGGATTAAATTTTGAAGCCTGACGCCGCATCACGGGGAAATGGCAGTTATACAAAGGCCTCGAAGAAGGATGAGACGCATGGATTATTTTTTGACCGAAGAACAGGAGATGATCAAAGATCTCGCCCGCCAGATTGCCCAGGAACGAATACTCCCCATACGGGCAAAGTTGGACGAGGAGGAGACATTCCCCTGGGATATTATGGAAGCTCTGGCGCAGGCAGATCTTTTTGGCTTGATCGTTCCTGAAGAGTATGGTGGTTTGGGTGGGGGCACTCTTGAAAGCGCCATTGCCATCGAAGAGCTTGCCCGGGTTTGCGCCGGTATAACAACAACCTATTCTGCAAGTGGCCTCGGGACCTATCCGATTATTCTTTCAGGAAGTGAGGAACAAAAGAAAAAATATCTTCCTGACATTGCCAGCGGTAAACACCTGGCTGCCTTTGCAGTCACCGAATCCAACGCGGGAAGTGATGCCAGCAACGTGCGTACTACAGCGGTAAAAGATGGCGATCACTATGTGCTCAATGGTACTAAACAGTGGATCACCAACGGTGGCGAAGCTCATATTTATACTGTTATAGCAATGACCGACCGCAGTAAAGGCGCTCGCGGGGCGAGTGCCTTTATTCTTGAAAAGGGAGATCCAGGATTTGAATTCGGTAAAAAAAAAAAAAAAATGGGTTTTAATGACTGCCGTATTCCTGCTGACCGATTGATCGCAAAAGAAGGGCAGGGGTTTATTGTGACAATGAAGACCTTTGATCGGTCCCGTCCCGGTATCGGGGCCGCGGCTGTAGGTTTGGCTCAAGGGGCTATCGACATGGCCGTTGAATATGCCAGGGAGCGGGTTCAGTTCGGAAAACCGATTATCTCATTTCAGGCTGTTCAACATATGCTTGCCGACATGGCAACCCAGACGGAGGCCGCCAGAGCGCTTGTATACGCAGTATCAAGACATATTGATGGCGGAGCAAAAGATGTGTCAAAGGCGGCGGCAATGTCTAAATATTTTCCGTCTGATGTGGCTATGAAGGTTACCACCGATGCGGTACAGATCCTGGGTGGATATGGATATATGCGGGATTACCCTGCGGAAAAGATGATGCGGGATGCTAAAATACTCCAGATCTTTGAGGGTACTAACCAGATTCAGCGCAATATTGTGGGGCAAGCGTTGAACAAGGAGTATGGTAAGAAAAATAGGTAGTGTCCATCCAGGAATGGCATCTTTTGCCCCAATACTACGTTCTCCGCAGGTTTCTATCCTCGACGTAGCGCTGCTACGCCTGCGGTAAAAACCTTTGTGCGGCCTTGTCTTGGGACAAAATCTACCATTTCTGGATGGACACTCAATAAGTTTTGTAACTACTCAGGTTCACGGTTAGAGAGCGATGAAGATTGAACGTTTTGAAGATATTGAACCCTGAACCCCGGAACTGTGAACCTGAGCAGCTACTAAGTTTTAACTACACAGGAATGGATGTAAGAGCTATGAACATATTAGTCTTTATTAAACAGGTGCCGTATGCCAAGGAGGTTCGTTTAGACCCCAAAACCCATACCTTGATACGGGATGGGGTTGAGTCGATCATTAATCCTTATGACATGTATGCAATTGAAGAGGGACTTAGGCTGAAAGAGTCTCATGGAGGAAAGGTCACCGTTATGACTATGGGGCCTCCGCAGGCTGAAGAAGCCCTGAGGGATGCGCTTTCATATGGCGTTGATGACGCTGTCCTTTTAAGTGATCGCGCATTTGCGGGAGCGGATACGTTGGCCACTTCTTATACATTGGCCATGGGTGCAAAGAATCTGAGAGACTTTGACCTTATTCTTTGCGGCAAGCAGGCTGTGGATGGTGATACAGGCCAGGTTGGTCCGGGTATGGCGGTTCGTCTTGATATCCCCTATGTTACATATGTTCGCAAGATCAGAAGCGTTGATGATGGGACGATGCGTGTTGAGCGTATTATGGATGATGGTTATGAAGTTATCGATGTTCCACTTCCTGCACTTCTTACCGTGGTTAAAGAGATCAATGAGCCTCGTGTCCCTTCTCTGAAAAACAAGATGCGGGCCAAGAAACAATCGATTGCCGTATGGGGCGCGGCCGATATCGGGGCAACTACCGCGAGATTAGGGTTGGCCGGTTCCGCCACGCAGGTAACCGATGTTTTTAAACCGGAACGAAAAAGCAACTTAGAATGGCTGGAAGGTTCAGTGGGGGAACAGGTGGACGCTCTGGTTGATTGTTTGCAGAAACTTAAGGTCGGATAGGGAACAAAGACAGAAGTCAGAAGACAGAGGTCAGAAGGCAGAAGACAAAAAATCGCGCCTCAAGATTTTTGCGAGGTTGTCGATTTTTTTTGTTGTCATTTTCCGCAAGAACTGGTAAGAAAAGTAAATGTAGTAAAACGTATAGTTCTGACAACCAATTGTAATATATATCAATTGTTGTGGCTAATATAGTCATATAGTAAGGGGAGAAAAAGTAATTCTGTCATGATATTGTTTGATCCGGAAAAATGCACAGGATGCGGATCGTGTTTGGATATTTGTCCCACGGATGCGATCGAATTGATAGATGAAAAAGCGGTTATCAATGAAGATGAATGCCAGTTATGTGGTTCTTGTGAAGCCGCATGTGAAACCGGGGCTATCACCATAGAATCGGAGGAGTCCGAAGAAAAGGGTGAAAGCGGTGTCGATCTTTCCCAATATAGAGGAGTGTGGATCATTGCGGAGCAACGAAAGGGATGCATGGCTTCGGTTGTATATCAGTTGTTGGGAAAAGGACGTGAGTTGGCCGATGCTTTGGATGTACCGCTTGCCGTAGTGGTTATCGGCTTTGACATGCGCGATCAGGTAGAATCGCTTGCCGGATACGGAGCCGACACCGTTTATTATATTAATCATTCCGATTGTGCCGACTTCAATGATGAATTATATACTGATATTTTAGTTGATATAATCAATAAATACAAACCGGAAATTGTTTTGAGCGGCGCCACCGCCATAGGACGTTCACTGATTCCGGGGGTTGCCACCCGGCTCGAAACAGGACTTACCGCTGACTGCACCCAATTGGAAATAGACCCTGAAAAGAATTTGTTGTTGCAAACGCGTCCAGCCTATGGTGGACATATCATGGCCACTATTGTATGCCCGAATCACAGACCCCAAATGGCGACCGTCCGGCCCAATGTAATGAAAAAGCCGCAAGTCAATCCGGATGCTCAGTCTGAGATCGTGGAAATTCCATTTGACCCAAGCGCCTATTCTATCCGTACGAAGCTCGTAGAACATATTTGCGAGGGCGAAGGAGAAGGGACTTTGCTGTCAGATGCGGATATTGTGGTAGCCGGAGGGCGGGCGTTAAAAAATACTGAAAATTTTGAGCTGATACGGACCCTTGCCGGCCTTTTGGGCGGAGCGGTTGGCGCTTCCAGACCGCCGATCGACTCGGAATGGATGCCGTATCGTCATCAGATAGGTCAGACAGGGAAGACAGTCTGTCCGAAGCTGTATATAGCATGCGGTATTTCAGGAGCGGTGCAGCACCTTGTCGGCATGGAATCTTCCGAGGTCATCGTGGCGATCAATAAAGATCGGTCTGCCCCCATCTTTGAGGTGGCAACATATGGTATTGAAGGGGATATATTTGAGGTCCTTCCGGCATTGATAAAACGTTTAAAAGAGAGGTAGTATTGTGGGAGACGAAAAAAAACGGGTTGTAGTGGTTACCGGTGGTTCAAGAGGGATTGGTCGGTGTATTGAGCTTCGGTTTGCCGAACCGGATACAAAGATAATATTTAACCATTATGACCCGGATGATGAGGCCGCCAACGAAACCATAAAGCTCGTTGCAAAGGAAGGTGGGACCGCTATTGGGTACAAGGTAAATGTGGCTTCTTCATCCGAGGTGAATGATTTTTTCAAAAAGATTATGGATGAAGAGGGAAGGATCGACGTCTTAGTAAACAACGCGGGGATTACTATGGACGCCATTCTTGTTCGTATGACGGAAGCAGCCTGGGATCGTGTAATTGATATAAATCTTAAAGGGGCTTTTCTCTGCACACAGGCTGCGGCCAAGGTAATGATGAAGCAGCGATCCGGGTGCATCATTAATATCGCATCGGTGGTTGGCGCCATGGGAAACGCGGGCCAGGCGAATTACGTCGCATCCAAAGCAGGACTGATAGGGTTGACAAAAACCGCGGCAAAGGAACTCGCCGCACGCGGTGTTCGAGTCAATGCCATTGCTCCGGGTTTTATAGATACTGAAATGACGGCAAAACTTTCAGAAAAAGTGAAAGATGCCATGGTGGAACAGATACCATTCAAAAAAATGGGACTACCGGAAGATGTTGCCGGAGCAGCGGCCTTTTTGGCTTCAGAGGACGCGTCCTATATCACTGGTCAGGTGATTCATGTAAACGGTGGTATGTATATGTAAGATTGTTTGATATAAGTGTTGCGGGTTACGAGTTACGGGTTACGAGTTACGAGTTTGAAACACGCAATGCGTAACATTGGTTTTGCATGGCTAAGATCTTTTTCTTAAATTAGCCGCTTTTGGCGGGACTTGTAGCGCAGAGCTTTAGCTCTGCCATTATGATGCAGGGCTGAAGCCCTGCACTACGTTTAGAAAAAGGAATTTTCTATACAATTAAATTACGATCTTGTCAGAACATAAATTTATTTCTGAACTTAAGGAGGATGGAGCATGTCGATGGAAGAAAAGATGAAAAAAATTATTGCGGAACAGTTAAGCGTTTCAGAAGATGAGGTCGTCCTTGGAGCATCTTTTGTAGATGATTTGGGCGCAGATTCACTCGATTTGGTAGAATTAATAATGGCTATGGAAGAGGCTTTTGACATAGAAATTCCTGATGAGACTGCTGAGAAACTAAAAACAGTTCAGGATGCGATTGATTATGTTAATGCAAAGTAATAAGTAGTGTCTGAACGAAAAGCTACGTTGAGGTGAAATTCGAATTTTGGATTTTTCCAACATACATTAACCTTTGCTATGTAAGTTTTTTGTCAAGAAAGTAATATAAGGGAGGTATTCCTTGGACCGCAGGGTTGTAATAACGGGGATCGGTTTGGTGACGCCCCTTGGCATAGGAAACCAAGAGAGTTGGGATGCACTTTGCAATGGCGAATCAGGGATCGGTGAGATCACGCGCTTTGATACTACTGATTTTGAGACCAAGATTGCAGGTGAGGTTAAGGATTTCAATCCGGGGGATTTTATGCCTGCCAAACAGGCACGCCGCATGGATCAATTTATATGTTATGCTGTAGCCGCTGCTCGTATAGCGTTGGAAGATTCCGGATATGTAGTGAACGGTTCTACTGCTACCAGGATAGGCGTTATGACGGGGTGTGGCCTGGGAGGCCTCGGCACGATGGAAAAATACCATTCTGCTTTGCTAAAAAGGGGGCCAAAAGGGATCAGCCCGTTTTTTATCCCTATGCTGATTGCAAATATGGCGCCGGGACAGATATCGATACTGCTCGGGGCAAAGGGGCCGAATAATGCGGTTGTGACAGCGTGTGCTGCCGGCTCTCACGCCATCGGAGACGCCTATCACATTATAAAGCGGGGAGCTGCCGACGCAATGATTTCCGGTGGGGTAGAGTCTGTGATAACCCCTCTCGCGGTGGGTGGCTTCAACGCGTTAAAAGCGCTTTCAACCAGGAACGACGCGCCTAAAAAGGCCTCCAGGCCCTTTGACCGAGACCGTGATGGTTTTGTTATGGCCGAGGGGAGCGGCATGTTAATTTTAGAATCATTAGAGGGCGCTCTCAAAAGGGATGCCAAGATTTACGCGGAAATTATCGGTTATGGCATGAGCGGAGACGGGTATCACATGACTGCCCCTGCTCCTAACGGTGAAGGAGCTGCGCGCTGTATGCAAGAAGGATTGAATGATGCCGGGTTGCGGCCTGAGGATATTGATTATATCAATGCTCATGGAACGGCCACTCCATTGAATGATTCTAATGAAACCCAGGCGATAAAGACGGTCTTTGGTGACTATAGTTATAAGGTTCCGATAAGTTCTACCAAATCGATGACCGGCCATATGCTGGGAGGCGCCGGTGGTGTAGAGACAGTGTTCACGGCTTTGACCATTACACACGGTGTTATGCCTCCTACCATTAATCTGGAGAATCCCGATCCCGAATGCGATTTAGACTACATACCTAACGTGGCACGTAAAAAGGATGTAAAAATTGCCATGTCGAATTCTTTTGGGTTTGGCGGGACAAATGCTACGTTGATACTTAAGAAGTATAGCGCATAGGGCAGAGAACAGAGGATAGACGAACATTTGACATTTGGCATTTATCATTTATCATTTAACATTTATCAATGACAGATGACAGATGACAGATGACAGATGACAGATGAAGGAGACTGTGAAAAGGTTTCTATTAGACCGTGGCATCGATGTAACAGACATGGGCGCTGACAGTGAGGCGTCTGTCGATTATACCGATTTTGGAAGCAAGGTGGCACGAGAAATCTCTGAGGGGAGATTTGAACGGGGGATTCTTATTTGTGGCACCGGCATCGGAATGTCTATGGTGGCGAATCGATTCAAAGGTGTGCGTGCCGCACTGGCAAACGATCTTTTTTCCGTTATCATGAGTCGCCGCCATAATAATTCGAATATATTAGTCCTTGGCGGTCGTCTCATCGGGGAGGGCTTGGCGGGCAAATTGGTCGAGACCTGGTTGGAGACCCCCTTCGAAGGTGGGAGGCACCAGGGACGTCTTGAAAAGATGGATTTTTGAATTCCTGTTTTAGATGCAGATGAACGCGGCTATCCGTTGCGGGTTGCGCGTTGCGGGTTAGAAAGAGAAGGCGCTAAATTAGGTACGACAATACGCAGAGTCATTTAATACGTATAATACATTGGAAAAATATGGCATTAGAGCTCGTAACCCGTAACTCGCAACCCGCAACAGTAATTTGTATCTGTGTTTATCTGTGAAAATCTGTGTCCCAATTTTTATGTTTTAAGATTATGATGAATATTATTGAAAAAGTTGATCCTGAGATTGCCCACGCCATTCGGCTT
>JAFDAE010000012.1 GCA_019314005.1 Deltaproteobacteria bacterium
CAGACGCAACAGCTGCCTCTTCTGCAAGTTCAGCCTCCTCAGCGCCTTTCTGCAACGTCTCTTTAGCCGCTTCTATAAAATCCTCGGCCTTATCAGTATCGATCCCTTTCATCTGTACCGATTCGTCTCCGGTTGCCCTACTCAGTTCCTCTATTGAATAACAACCTGCGTCATATAAGGCATCTGCGATCGCTTTCTCTATTCCGGGCAGGGCCAATAAGGATTCATAACCGGTGCGTAAGGCATCGCTATATTTTTCTTCGCTTTTAACGTCTATTCGCCACCCCGTAAGTTTGGATGCCAAACGTACATTTTGACCGCCCTTTCCGATTGCCACGGACAAAAACTCATCAGGCACGATCACTTCCATTGTTTTATTATTCTCATCAACAATAACCCGGGCTATTTCCGCGGGCGCCAAGGCGTTACAAACAAATTTGGCCACGTCTGCATGCCATGCAATGATGTCGATCTTTTCACCTCGCAACTCCTGAACCACACCTTGAACCCGTGACCCTTTCATGCCCACACATGCCCCTACAGGATCGATATCACTGTCACGAGAAACTACAGCTATTTTAGCCCTGTTTCCCGGCTCACGGGCCGCTCCCATTATCTCTACGATACCCTCACTAATTTCAGGGACCTCTGCCTTAAACAGCATCATTAAAAAATTAGGATGGCTCCTGGAAAGAATAACCTGTGGGCCCCTTGTATCGCGTAGAACATCCAATACATAGGTACGAATTCTGTCTCCACGACGATAATACTCTCTTTGGGCCTGTTCTCGTCCCGGTACTATACCTTCGGTCCGGCCAAGATTAACAATGATGTTCCCTTTTTCTATCCTCTGAACAATACCGTTTAGTATTTCTCCCTTGCGATCTATAAAATCTTCGTAGACTACATCCCGCTCAGCATCTTTCATTTTTTGAATAATAACCTGCTTGGCAGATTGAGCAGCTATTCGACCAAAGCTATTAATATCTATCTTAACCCCGAGGCTGTCACCTACCTCAGATTCGGGATCCAACGCCAAAGCACCGCCAAGGCTGAGCTGTAGATCAGGATTTTCGATCTTTTCCACCACTTCCTTGAATTGAAATACTTCTATTTCTCCCAATTCGTCATTGTAAGCTACCTCGATTTCAACATTTATCCCGAATTTCTTCCTGGCCGCGGACTTGAGAGCTTCTTCCAAGGTATTAATAAGAACCTTTCGATCTATTCCTCTCTCCCGGCTAACCTGTTCAACGATTCGGTTGACATCTGATATCATAATAAAACCCCTTACAACCTAATTATGGATTTAGGAATTGAGGGATTTAGGGATTAACTCTTCCTCATTCCCCAGTCCATCAATTCCATAATTCCTAAATTCCTAAATTCCTAAATTCCTAAATTCCTAAATTAAAGTCCCATATCAAGTCGCGCTTTTGTGATAGATTCATACGGAATATCATATACTTTATCTTCCACCTCCACACGCACTATTCCGTCTTGATATCCCAATAATACCCCCTGAAAATTCTTCCTTCCTTCTACAAGTGTGTCGGTCTTTACACGAATCTTCCGGTCCTTGAATCGAGTGAAGTCTTCAACCCGCTTCAGCGGTCTATCCAATCCTGGTGAAGAAACCTCCAAGCTATATGGTCCGGATATAACATCCTTGACATCTAATGTATCTCCGAATTCTCTGCTGATCGCCACACAGTCATCTATGGTAACCCCGCCTTCTTTATCTATAAAAAGAGCGAGTACCCATCTGCCTTGTTCATGACGATAGGTTATATCAACCAATTCCAGCCCTTCAGCTAATAGAAGGGGTTTTGCCAGCGCTTCCGCCTGCTTAATGATTATATTGGTCCATTCTTGCATCTTAAATAAAAAAAGCGGGCTATTACTGCCCGCTCTTCATAGCGTAATTATTCAATAATCTTTATCGGTTTCTTCAATAAAAACCGCACATAAAACTATCAAAAAATCCACTAATCGAAGCAGGCTACCTTAAAAAATTAGAGGCGCCCCCTCAAAAAGGGAAACAAAACCTTGGTAAAGGTCTCAACCATGGAGCGGGCAACGGGGTTCGAACCCGCGACCCCAAGCTTGGGAAGCTTGTACTCTACCAGCTGAGCTATGCCCGCACAACAATGAAGCTACCGTCGTGTAAAAAAATATGTTATGATTATTTTTTTTATTTGTCAACAGTAAAGAATCCATTGTTTTGCGTAAGTCTCAAAGAGACCGACAGTGAACCACATCCCCCACAATTACTCTATGCAGTTTTCCTTTATCGTCTCGTACCATTAGAGAACCATCAGATGCCACTCTCTCTGCTATTCCTTCCAACTTCTTATCTGAAAGGACGACCATCACACGCGCCCCCAAGGTATTACTCAATCTTCTCCAAGCCTCCAAAACTATTTCGAACGACTCTGTCAAAAATCGCTCATACCAGAGTTCCAATTGCAACAATAGGATCTTAATAATCTCTCGACGCCGGACTACTCGATCGGCAACCATGTTAATCGAAGTAGCCAGGTTGCGCATAGATAATGGAAATTCGTTCATTGATGTATTGACATTGATCCCAATTCCAACGATTACAAAATCTGCCACCCCATCTCCGGCGGTCAATTCCATCAGAATCCCCGCCACTTTTTTCCCGTTCACCAGGATGTCGTTCGGCCATTTAATGTGGGGCGTTATACCGATGCGTCTCAATGTAAAAGCAAGAGCTACCGCGGCAACAAATGTAAGTTTTTGAACCTCCTCCGGTAAAATTCGGGGCCTTAATACAACAGACATATAGATCCCTTCTCCTCGGGGAGAAATCCATTCCCGTTCCATGCGTCCCCGTCCTTTGCTTTGGCTTTCGGCAAGGACTATGGTCCCTTCCGGAGCGCCGGAACGTGCTAAACGTTTTGCCTCGATATTGGTAGAATCGACCGTCTCATAACAACGTATCGTTCCCTTACCAAGCCAGGCTGTCTTCAGCCCATCCTGTATACTCTCCGGGCTATAGGATTGACGATTGACGATTGCGGATTGTGGATTGCACATATCTGGTTGCTCGTTTCTGGTTTCAAATTGCAAATTACCAGAGGGCCACGCTGGAGTCAAGGGCACGAAACCTTGACATTGCACCATTACCAACTTATATTTGTTTTACTTTAAGCTTAGGTTTAATTACGAGGCAGGTATGGCAATCGATTATTATAAAACTCTTGGCGTAAACAAAAATGCTGCGAATGCGGAGATTAAAAAGGCATATCGCAAGCTGGCCATGAAATATCACCCTGATCATAACAAAGGGGATAAAGAAGCTGAGCGAAAATTCAAGGAGATCAGCGAGGCATATGCCGTATTGAGTGACAAAGAAAAACGCCAACAATACGATACGTTTGGTGCATCCGGATTTAGCCGGCGCTATAGTCGGGAAGATATTTTTAAAGGTTTTGATTTTTCCGATATATTAAAAGAATTCGGGGTCGGGGGCGATATCTTTTCAGGGAGAGGTGGACGCAGAGCCCAGACATTTTCTTTTGATTTCGGAGGCCGCCGCCCCTTTGGCGCCTATCAGACGACTCAACAGAAGCCGATCAAAGGCGCTGATATGGCATATATACTACCCTTAACGTTAGAGGAAATCCTTTCCGGAACCACAAAAACTATTGCTTTTCAGAGAGAAGACGGACGTCAGGACAAAATTTCCGTCAAAATCCCCAAGGGGATGGCTCCCGGCAAAAAGCTCCGACTGGCGGGAAAAGGAAAGCCAGGCCCTTTCGGTGGACCTGTTGGGGATCTTTACATTCAGGTCAAAGCACTGCCTCATGCGATATTCCTGATGGAAGAGCATGACCTGATCATCGAGCGAGAGATAAAATTGACCGAGGCGATCCTGGGGACAAAAATAGAAGTTCCGACGTTAGATGGGAAAAACCTCTCTCTTAAGATCCCTCCCGGCACTCACAGCCAGACAAAAATGCGTCTGAAGGGTTATGGGTTACCTGTCATGGGAAAGAATAAAAGAGGGGATCAATATGTCCGCATACTCGTAAAAACGCCCAAGCGTCTTACCAGAAAACAGAAAGAACTGGTTCAGGAATTGGCAACTTCCGGCCTGTAAGGCCTCGCGCCCTACCCCTTGGGGTTTAGAAGTCTTTCCAACTTGACCAGATTATCACTTTCACCTATAGCGATCACGGTATCTCCCTCCTCAATTGTGGCAGCAGAGGATGGATTAAACATCATATCCCCGCTCGCCTTTTTGATCGCTATAATGATTAGGTTCAGGTCCCGTCGTATGCCGGAATCCTGGAGTGGAATCCCTATTAAATTGGAAGAGCTGTTAACGGGTATCTCCTCCATCTGCACATCTATGTTTCTTCCCATCACCGCAAGATCTAAAAAGTCGGTCACAGTGGGGCGAAGCATCATCTGAGCCATGCGCCGAGCGCCGATACGATAAGGAGAGACTACCTTGTTGGCGCCCGCGCGCAGAAGTTTCCTGCCTGAACCTATATCACCTGATCTTGCCATAATAAACAGGTTAGGATTAATGCCTCGTGCGCTTAAGGTAACGTAAACATTGTCCATATCGGACCCCAAGGAGGCAATAAGGGCCTTGGCCCGCTCAATGCCGGCCGCTATCAGAGTGTTTTCATCCGTTGCCTCACCTGCAACACAGAGGAGGCCTTTTTCATGTAATCGTTCGATCTTCTCCGGGTCCTTATCTATGACGACCAGTTTAAAGGGCTTTGAAGAAAGCATATCACATATGGTTTGACCAACCCGTCCATACCCGCAAACAATATAATGACCCTTTAGACCTTTAATCTTCTTTTCCAACTTGCGCCTCCCGAAAACTTCTCTGATTCGACCTTCCACCACAAACTGCGTGACTGCACCAATGATGTAAAGGATAGCCCCTACCCCTATCAAAATCAATAGTACGGTAAATATCTTACCTGCATCATCAAGCTCATGTATTTCACTAAATCCTACTGTTGTGAGGGTAATAACCGTCATATAAAAGGAATCAATAAAACTCCACCCCTCTATAAGCATATATCCCAAGGTACCAAAAAAGAGTATAGCGGTAGCGATCAATACGCCAAGTATAAGTTTTTTTATCCCAGACATTCACTACTTCCTGATAATCGCATAGAGAAGGCCATCCGTTATCAAACTCAAGACTTTTTACTAAGTCATCAACCTTTAAAAACATAACATTTTTTTGTCAGGCAAGGAAGGCGAAAATATAGCGCTGACGCTTCACTTCGTGCAAAAGTTGGTGGTTTCGTAAGATGACAAATGTGAAATGATTAATGATCAATGAGAGTCTTCTCAAGTGACCAAGCAAGCGAATTGAAGACGTTAGCCCGCCGCAGACCCTTCAACTTCCACGCTGAACTCTCCCAATTCACCGGGAAGATTTTCAAACACCACCATAAAGGGGACCATTTTGCCCGGAGGGATCTTTACATTTGATTGGTTTGTCCCGGATTGTAGTAATAATTTTTTATTTATCTCTGCAACAGGAAGGTCTTCCAGCTCAGTCTTTGTAAATATATTTCCGCAATAAACGCTCTTTGCCTTAACCTTCTTGCCTGACTTATCATGAAGGAACCCTTTTACCCGAACAAGGCTTCTATCTTTTGAATAATCGTTCCTTACATGCCCTTGGATGATAAATATAGGGCCTGCCTCTTTGTTGTCTTCAAAATCACCTTTAACATTTAAAAGAGCGATCTTCAGGTTGCCGACATCTGCCTGTCCTGGCTCACCAATCGTGATATTTAAGTACGGGATCGTGAATCCGGATTTAAGAGGTCCCAGGAAGGTGATAGCAGCATATATTCCACCCGCAATAGAAATCGCAATTAATAAAATAAGGAGCGCGAGGCTCGGCCTCTTTTTTTTCTTAACTGCAGCCGGGGCAAGTTCTTCTTCAGAAGGTTCTGCCTCTTCTTCCTCGGGTTGCTCAGATTCTTCGTCAAAAGGTATTTCCTCCATCTCTTTCATCTCTGAAGAAGCGATTTCCTCTCCTTCTTCCCACTCCGAAGCAGATTCAACCTCATCTGCACCTACTTCCTCAGCAGATATATCCTCTATATCCTCTAAGGCAAAATCTTCCTCTTCACCTACAAGGGAAGGGGCTTCTTCCTCTTTATCAGTCGCCAATTCCTGATCTTCCGTATCAGTACCCATAGCGCCATCATCCGGAAGTTCAAGGCCTATTTCTTCATCAACTGTTATTTCTTCTGCTTTTTCCTCTGATATTTCAGCTCCTTCTTCTTCCGACATTAAGCTAAGAGACTCATCCGTAGTTTCGGGTTCTTCAGGAGAAATATCCTCTGTAAGGATTTCTGTCTTCTCCACCCCCTCTTCCGCGGTCTCCAGCTCGATATTAATATTATCGTCAGCTTCCTCAGGAGAGACTTGTTCCTCCGCAGGAACCTCCTCAGAAACAGCAGCCTCTTCAGAAGGTGCTTCCTCTTCACTCTCCACGCCAAGGTCCTCTAAATCAAAATCCAAAGATTCTGCAGATAGCTCCTCGTCTTCAGAAACAGCAGCTTCCTCAGGAGAAACTTGCTCCTCTTCAAGCCCCTCTATTCCCAAATCGACCGATTCCTCCGCAGGAACCTCCTCAGAAACAGCAGCCTCTTCGGCAGAAACTCCTTCCCCTTCTGCTGATCCGAGTTCGAGATCTCCCAGGTCAAAGTCTAAAGATTCTTCAGAAGGTGCTTCTTCCTCTGCCCCTCCTTCTTCAAGAAAATCGAAATCGAGACCTTCTTCATCCCCACCAACCTCAGGGGCAGACTTTTGTTCTTCTAATACAACATCCTCTTTTGGCACTTCAGATTCAGGCAATGGCTGATCTTCTATCGGGGGAATAGGTTCCGGCTCAACAGGTTCCACAGACGGTCTAAAGACCTTAAATATATGTTCGCATTTTGAACATCTTACTTTTGAACCTGTTTCCTTGACTCTGTCATCATCCAATTCAAACTTAGTTTGGCACTCTTCGCAGGTTACAATCATGATGTTTCCCCACTCTTACAGTTTTAAATTGTTAATATCGGGCAATCCCCGATAGTCCTCATTACAATCGAGTCCGTATCCTACAAGGAACCCGCTTTCAATAGTGAAACCCATATAATCCACCGAAACCTCTTTCTCTCTTCGTTCAACTTTATCAATCAGGGCACATATTTTTACAGAAAGAGGATTAAATGTTTTTAAGTGTTCCACCAAAAAGGCCAGCGTAAACCCCGAGTCTATAATATCTTCGACTACCAAAACATCTTTACCTTTGATATCAAGTTCAATGTCTTTGGTAATCCGTACCTTGCCTGACGATTTAGTGTCGGCTCCATAACTGGCCAAACGCACAAAGTCAATTTGTGTAGGAACGGAAATATGGCGAACAAGATCCGCCAAAAAAATAAAAGCACCTTTTAATACGCCAATAGCAACGAGGTTTTTCCCCGCGTAGTCCGCCGAAATTTCATATGCCAAAGATTTAACTTTTGCCTGAATATCCGTCTGACTTAATACCGGAACAAGTTCTGACATAATATCCCCTTCCAAAAGACTTATTAGACTGTCTAAAAAAATATCTTTCAGAAACGGTTAGCAATGTCAAGAACAAAGGGTTCCAGCCAATCTTAGCAATACAAAGGTTTTTCCGTACACCTCGACCTCTTTAAAAAAACTTATCGGTTTCGGATACTACAACTTTAATATGTCACAAACTATGTTCTACAGCCTCCGAAATCCCTTGATTAATGACATATGGTATTGTAATATTTAATACATATATATGTAACTTTAACCTAAGTTGGGCGCTTTCCTATAAAAATCTCTAATATATTAATCCAAACCAATTACTAGGCATATCTTTGAAAATTACAAATTCAGAAAAATCAAAAACAATTCGAAAGGGGCAACTTGTTTCAATACGCGGTTCTGTAGTGGAAGCAGCCTTTGAGTATCCCCTGCCGAAGATTAATGACGTACTTTCTATTTCAGAAGATGGTAGCCGGCGGGTATTCGTAGAGGTTCAACAACATGTAGACGAATCTACTGTAAGGGGTATCGCCATGTCTTCCACCGCGGGTTTGATGCGTGGCATGGAAGTTGAGGACACCGGCGCCCCTATTAGAGTGCCGGTCGGAGAAAAAACCCTCGGCCGGATGTTTAACGTTTTGGGAGAGCCGATCGACAACATTGGACCTGTAGAAAGCTCAGAATATTGGCAGATACACCGTTCTCCTCCCCCCATCGAGACACAGGTCGTCGCGAGTGAAATGTTCGAAACCGGCATTAAGATCGTGGATCTCCTTGCCCCTCTTCCCAGGGGAGGCAAAGCAGGGATGTTTGGCGGTGCGGGTGTGGGGAAAACCGTCATCATCATGGAGTTTATTCATAATGCTGTTGAAAAACACAGGGGGATTTCACTCTTTGCAGGCGTTGGGGAAAGATCGAGGGAAGGGAATGAACTATGGCACGAAATGGACAAGGCAGGGATACTGAATAAGACCATACTGGTTTTCGGGCAGATGAACGAAGCGCCGGGAGCAAGATTCCGTTTAGGGCTTACGGCCCTGACAATGGCAGAATATTTCCGTGATATAAAAGGTAAGGATGTACTTCTGCTGATCGACAATATCTTTCGGTTTGTACAAGCGGGGAGCGAGGTGTCAGGATTGATGGGGCGTATGCCGTCGCGGGTGGGATACCAGCCGACACTTGCTACGGAGCTGGCGGAACTCGAGGAACGGATCACATCAACACTTAAGGGTTCGATCACCTCTATTCAGGCGGTTTATGTGCCTGCTGATGATTTCACTGACCCTGCGCCGGCCCACACATTCGCACACCTTGACGCATCGATAGTACTTTCAAGGCAAACCGCGGCTGAAGGTCTTTACCCTGCTGTTGACCCCCTCAACTCCAACTCAAATCTGCTCGATCCTTACCAGGTTGGAGAACGTCACTACACCATAGCTCAACAGGTCAAACAAACAATAGCGCGTTATAGAGAACTCCAGGATATCATTGCTATGCTCGGAATTGAAGAGCTCTCGCCGGAAGAACGACGCACTGTAGGCAGGGCACGGCGGCTTCTCCGCTTTTTGACACAACCATTTTTTGTAACCGAGGCCTTTACCGGACGACCAGGACAGTATGTTCCCCTAAAAGAGACATTAAAAGGCTCGGAAGAGATACTGTCCGGCAAATGGGATGAAAGACCGGAGCTGGATTTTTATCTAATAGGAAGGATTGAGGATTGACTATTGTCGATTGAAGAGTGAAGATTGGTGGAAGACTCCTCAATCTTCAATCGACAATCTTCAATCGACAATGGTTTGACCCATGGCTAACACACTGTTTCCCATAAAGATATTTACCCCCGCTCAAACTATTCTGGATGAAGAGATTCTTTCTCTCATAGCAGAAGACCGAAGCGGATATTTTGGAATTGAAGCAGGGCATATCAACCTTTTGACAGTCCTTACACCAACCATCTTAAAGTACAAAAACAGGGACGGAAAAGAACAATATGTTGCGGTTAATGGCGGTATCCTTAAGGTCGAAAACAGCTCTGTTACTATTGCTGCAAGAGAGGCAGTAGCCGGAGAAGATATGGCCCGCTTAGAAGAGATATTGTCCCTGGAAATGGCAAAAGAGGATGCAGATGAAAGGATGACCCGTGTCTCTTTAGAACGTATAGGGATAATGATGATGCGCAACTTCCTCTCTTTCGAGCGTGTCGGAAGGCCGGGGCCTCCTACAGGAGTATAGTCAGGTGTCAAATAAGGATAAAAAGAAAAACTTTCTCGATACCATAAGTCGTAAACGGAAGCTGCACGAACTCGGTGAAAAGGAGAGCGAACCGAGTTTCTGGGCAGGTATTGCGAGGCTCGGAATCATCGGATGGATGGTAATCCTTCCGACGCTGTTCGGAGCTTTTTCAGGGCGGTTTCTGGATAAAAAATTTGACCAGGGGATCTTCTGGACACTCACGCTCATACTGGCAGGTCTTGCCCTTGGTTGTTATAACGCATGGCGATGCATGAAATGAACTATCTCCTTCTTTTCATAGCAGGAATCGCAATCGGAACAGTTTTTTTTGCCACTTTAAGGTGGCAGACCAGGCTTTTACTTGAGAAAAAGTCCATGCTAACATTCTCACTGATCACCTTTGCGCGATTTGGTTTCCTAACAGGCTCTATGTATCTACTGCTAAAATCCGAGGGCTGGCAAGGAGGGATTCTCGCGCTCGCCGGTATTATTACAGTTCGTTTCCTTATGGTTCAGCGAAGCAAGAAAATTGAGGAATTGAGGAATTAATGAACCAAAAGACGACAAGCATTATTCCAACAGTAATCTTCGAATACCATGGTATCGAAATCACCAGCACTATCATTTATACCTGGATAGTGATGGCGTTGTTAGTCGGGATATCCTTTGCCATTACACGAGGAGCAACTATCCGGGGGAAACGCGGCCAAACTGTGCTGGAGATGATAGTGGAATGGGTACTCGACACGATTGAAGATATAACCAAAACCAATCCCTTTCCGTTGCTCCCGTTGGTGGGAACCTTGGCGCTATTTCTTTTTGTTGCCAACACGATCTCGATAATCCCGGGGATGAGAGCTCCAACCAATGACATCAGCACAACAAGCGCCCTTGCGATGATCGTATTTTTTGCCGTACCGTTCTATGGCATACGCAAAAAGGGAATGAAAGGGTACCTTGGAAACTATATGCAACCAACTATTTTCATGCTCCCCTTTAACATCATAGGGGAGTTTTCACGCACATTAGCGCTGGCCGTGCGACTATTTGGAAATGTAATGAGCGGCGAACTGATAGTTGCCATCCTGCTCCTTTTGGCCGGCCTTTTTGTCCCGATTCCCATGCTCCTGTTGAGCATCTTGACCGGAGTTATACAGGCATACATATTTTCAATATTGACTATAGTTTACATAGGATCAGGACTGCGCACACAAGAAGAGAGTGAAGAAACAAAAACACGATAAACAAAATTAGTTAGTGTCCATCTGGAAATGGTAGATTTTGTTCCAAGGCAAGGCCGCACAAAGGTTTCTACCGGAGGCGTAGCAATGCTACGTCGAGGATAGAAACCTGCGGAGAACGCAGTATTGGGGCAAAATATGCCATTTCCGGGCGGACACAGGGAGGTAAAACATGGATACATCGGGCTGGCTTTCATTAGCATCTATTGTAACCGCCGGGATAACTATAGCTATCGGCTCTATCGGACCGGCAATCGGCGAGGGGATGGTTGCTGCATCGGCGCTTGACGCCATTGCGCGACAGCCGGATCAGCGGGGAACCATCACGCGAACGCTATTCGTGTGTCTGGCCATGGTTGAGTCGACCGCGATTTACTGTCTTGTCATCTCACTTATTCTACTGTTCGCGAATCCGCTGTTGGAAACCGTTGTAAAGTAGGGAGCACTGCCCATGCAATTTAACTGGTCAACCTTTATATTCCAGATCATAAATTTCCTTGTCCTTGTCTTTATCCTGCACAAGGTGCTCTATAAGCCTATTACCAACATTATTAAAAAAAGACGCCAGGCAATTGAAGAGAAATTTAAGCAGGCCGGGGCGGAACGGGAAGAAGCAGAAAAACTAAAAAAGGAATATGACGTCAAGCTCGTTGAAATCAATCAAGAGCAAAATAGAATATTGGCGAAGGCCCGAGAAGAAGCGGAAGAAGAAAGAACCCGTCTAATTGAAGAGGCTCGACAGGGGGCGGACAGAGAACGAACCAAGGCGATACAGTCCCTTGATCAGGAGATTGAAAAACGCCTGGGCGATCTTCAGAAAAACATTGTGGCTTCCGCGACTCATCTTACCGGCAAGTTGTTACAGCAAATAACCAGCAAGGAACTCGACCAATACCTGATACAACATATGTTAGCGAAGATAAGAGATCTCAACAAAGGTGATCTTGATGTCTTAGAGAACGATACAATAGATGCAACACTTTTTGCCGCTCAAGATCCGGGCAATACCGTTGTTGAACAATTCCGGGCAGAGTTGCACAAGGGACTTGGTATGAATGTCGACCTCACAGTACATACAGAGCCTTCCATGATTGCCGGGTTCAGATTAGAAATTGGGGAACTGATACTCGACGCAGGAATCGACAGGCAGTTAGAAGATTGGGGAAAGGGCCTGGAAAAGTCGCTAAGGAGCCTTTGAAAACATGCTTGACAACCGCTTAAAACATACGTTCGAAGCTATTGATTCGGCCATCTCTAAGTTTTCATTCGAACTGATTGAAGAAAAGGTGGGGATTGTCAATAGCGTTGGTGACGGCATTGCTATGATCTCCGGGTTGCAGGGTGCACGTGTAGATGAGATTCTTATCTTCTCACAGGATGTTCGAGGGCTTGTCTTCAACTTAGACAGGGATGAGATCGGCTGCGTACTCCTTGGCCCCACAGAAAAAGTCCAGGCCGGAGACAAGGTGCGTTCCACCGGTGATGTCCTTAAGACCCCTGTGGGGGAAAGTGTAATCGGGAGAGTGGTTACGCCTCTGGGAGACCCCTTAGACGGAAAAGGACCGATCCCGGTTGAACGATATGAACCCATTGAAAGAGAAGCCGCACGGATTGTAGACAGACAGGAAGTCACCCAACCACTTGAAACAGGGATTAAGAGCATCGATGTTATGATACCGATCGGACGCGGTCAGCGTGAACTGATCTTGGGCGATCGACGCGTAGGCAAGACAGCAATAGCAATTGATACTATTTTGAATCAGAAAAACAAGGGGGTATTCTGTTTCTATGTCAGTATCGGCCAAAAAAGTTCTTCAACGGCTCAACTAATCGACACATTAGAGGAAAGGGATGCCCTCGAATATACAACTGTAGTCGTAGCAGGTGCTGATACTCCTCCAGGGCTCCAATATATAGCCCCTTATGCGGCGTGCAGCATGGCAGAATACTTTATGGAACGCGGCGAACATGCTCTTATTATTTACGACGATCTTACCAAGCACGCCAATGTATACCGGGAATTGTCCCTTCTCTTGCGTCGGCCTCCGGGCCGGGAGGCATATCCTGGTGACATCTTTTACATCCATTCGCGTCTCCTGGAGCGCTCGGCCAGGCTCAAAGACCAAAAAGGAGGAGGATCCCTGACGGCCCTCCCCATTATAGAGACTCAAGCGCAAAACATATCTGCCTATATACCCACCAACCTAATATCAATAACTGATGGTCAGATATATCTTGATCCGAGACTCTTCAATCAAGGGCATAAGCCTGCGGTGGATATCGGCAAGTCGGTTTCAAGAGTGGGAGGCAAGACTCAAATCCCGGCCATGAAGGAGCTGGGAGGACGACTCAAACTCGATTACAGCCAATTTCTTGAACTGGAGATCTTTACCCAGTTTGGCGCAAAGGTTGAAGAATCAACACAAAAGGCGATTGAAAAAGGGAGACGAATCAAGGAGATCCTTAAACAACCAAGGTACGAACCTCTCTCTCTTTCCGAGCAGGTTTTGATCATGTTTGCCGCATCCCGCAATCTGCTGGCGGAATTAAGCCTGGAACAGATACACACTTTTGAACTCGAAATAAGGAAAAACGCTCAAACACGCATCCCTGAAATTTTGAACAAGATAGAAAGCGGGAGCCCTTTGACTGATGAGGACAAAGGGATGATGGAGAAGCTAATTGTGGAGAGTGTTGAGAATTTTGTAAGCCTTGATTCTACCTCATAGGTTGAAGTGGTAAGAGAGGTTAATAAATTCGAAATCCGAAACCCGAAATTCGAAACAAATTCTAAATTCAAATATCAAATGCTCAAAACATTATTCCATCTTACGCGGCACCGATCCCTTGTGAATGACGAGTACGATCTTCAACAATCATATTGTTTTGTATTTTGTATTTTGGTCATTTGAATTTGTTTCGGATTTCGATATTCGAATTTCGGATTTGTATCGTCTGGGAAAGCACGGCGAGCTATCAACGCTCTTTAAAACTTTGCAGTCAACTCTTATCGGAAGTTATAAAAATGCCTCAGCTCAAAGAGATTGAAAAACAACTCAATGGCGTACGCAGCCTGAAAGATATCGTTCATTCGATGCGGAGCCTTGCCGCGGTCAATCTTTATAAGACGGAAAAGGTATTGCAATCGATTCGCCAGTATAGACTGATGATCCAGGAAGGGCTTGGACTGGCCAACTATCTGCTCTCTGCGCCCGGACCTAAGCGCGAGGATAAAAGTGTGCTGCCTACGGCCTATCTTATATTTACTTCAGATCAGGGATTAAGCGGCACCTTTAATGAGAAGATCATCGATTTTGTGCAGCAGTATGAATCACCAAGCGAGGAAATCTTGTATATGGTTAGTGGAATACGGGGTCGGGATCTTTTGCAAGAAAGGAAAATCAACGTATTCTTACACACATCCGCTCCCAACTCCATCGATGGGATAAAAAGAGCTATGCGAGACCTTTCCGACACCCTTTATCTCTATTATAGTGAGGGGCGCTTTGGATCGCTCATACTGTTTTACAATGTATATGAGTCTGTGGGTCGATTTACCCCAACGGCTTTCTCTGTACTTCCTCTGGATATAACACAGTTTAAAAAGAATAAATCATTGCCGACCCAACCACATCTCTACTTAACTCCTGAGGAATTGTTGCCGCTGTTGCTCGAAGAATACCTCTTTATAGAGTTGTACCGCGCTCTTGCAGAATCATTAGCCAGTGAAAACAGCAGTCGTCTGAAGTCGATGGACAGTGCCGGCAAAAATATTGACAAAAAAATAGAAGAGCTTTTACAACTTTACCGTATCAGCAGGCAGGAGGAAATCACCTCGGAAATGCTGGAGATTATCAGTGGAGCAGAGGCTCTGAAGATTTAACTATAGCATTAATGAAAAAGATTTTGGACGCTGATGAACGCTGATTTTCAGGATTTTTTAAATCTGCGGCTATCTGCGTAAATCTGCGTCCCTAAAAACATTATCTTAATATATAATATGTTCAAATTACTCGCAAAAAGCCTCAAAGAAGCCATATTGATCCTGGTCGTTATCGCTCCTCTGGCGTTAATAGTCAATCAGTTCAGGAGTGATGGAATTCCTCTATGGCCTTTACCCGAGTCAAAAACCACCTCCGAGGTTGTCAACAACAACACCGGCGTTATATCGATAGAAGAAGCAGCAATAAAATTTCAAGAAAAAGGCACACTTTTCCTTGATGCCCGTGCTCCCGAGGACTATAGCGCCGGGCACGTTGCTGGAGCCCTCAATCTCCCTCTTCACCAATTTGATCAACATTTTCTACACGTAGTAAAACAGTTAGAAACATCTCGTATAATCATTACATATTGCGACGGGGTAGACTGTCCCCAAGGTTGTGATCTGGCTTTGACTCTCAAGGAAATGGGATTTGAAAAGGTTTACTTTCTCGCAGATGGTTTGACTGAATGGATCTCTCAAGGATTACCAGCAGAAAAGGGAGATCTGTAGAATTTTGGATTGCGGATTGCGGATTTAGGTTGGATATCGCTTTGATTAGTCAAAAGAAGATTCTTTTAGGGAATATATACCTTATAGCCAGAATACTGCTTGGGGTAGTATTCGTATGGGCAAGCTTTGATAAGCTTTTTGATCCACAAGGATTTGCCGAGATTATCTACAACTACAAGATACTCCCCACACAGATGGTCAATCTCACTGCCGTAGTCCTCCCCTGGATCGAACTCGCCTGCGGTGTACTCCTGATTATAGGCTTTTTACACAGGGGAAGCGCCCTCATTCTCAACTGTCTCTTGATTATCTTCATAGTGTCTATCGGGTCCGCCCTCTATCAAGGACTCGACATACGGTGCGGGTGCTTCACGCTCAGCCCTGAGGCGGACCGGATTGCGGTGATCGACCTAATCATAAATGGAGCGCTTTTCATGTTGGGGCTTTGGATCCTTTTTAGTGAGAAATTACGTACAACATAATCCTCCCTCTTTTCAGCAGGGAAGCTGAGAATGTTTTTTTGTTGACACATAATCATATTATTTTCCCCGGACTTTTCCCCAAACGAGACCTTTGCACAACGCGACATTTTTTTGTCAGGCAAGGAAGGTGAAAAATTTAACCGGAGGAATACATTGGGTATTTCGAGGATAGCGCTGACGCTTCACTGCGTGCCAAATTTTGAAGCCTGACACCGCATCACGGACACGAAGTGAAGCGTCAGCGCTCATAATGGCAGTTATGCAAAGGTCTCCAAACGCACCCCCCATCGCATTTGACAAAAAAATTGCAGGTCTTAACATATATTAACAGAGTCAAGTAAGGACTTGACTCAAGAAGCGGTGGATACATTTCCGACGGAATATATAAGGAGGAATGATCCGCAAAGGAGGTGTTTGACATGAAAGCCATCTTTTACGGTCTTATTTTAATAGCGTCGTTAATAGCAGGTTGTCAAAATTCGAACGCCTTACAAAATTCGACGAGGACCAATATGAATGAAACACATAAAACAATACTTGAGGCCACGTTTGCCGGCGGGTGTTTTTGGTGCGTGGAGTCGGACTTTGAGAAAGTAGTTGGCGTTGTTGAGGTGATCTCAGGCTATACAGGCGGACATAAGGGAAAACCGACTTACAAGGAAGTATCATCGGGGGGGACAGGCCACGTTGAGGCCGTTCAGGTTTTGTATGACCCAACAAAGGTAACTTATGAAGATCTACTCGACATTTTCTGGAAACACGTCGACCCGACCGATCCAGGCGGACAATTCGTGGATCGCGGGCCGCAGTATCGAACCGTAATTTTTTACCATAATGACGACCAAAAACGGTTGGCAGAACAATCCAAGAAAGAACTGGCTGAATCCGGTCGGTTTGGCAAACCTATTGTTACGGAGATCATCAAATTCTCCGAATTCTATGAGGCAGAGGAGTATCATCAGGATTACTACAAAAAGAACCCGATCAGGTATAAGTATTACAGGTTTGGGTCGGGTCGAGACAAGTTTTTAAAGAAGGTATGGGACGATCACATCAACACAATGAAAAAACATTCGGACAATCAGAAATATTACAAGCCAGATGACAAGTCGCTCAGAAAAAAATTGACGCCTCTGCAATACAAGGTGACTCAAAAACAGGGGACCGAGCCGGCATTTAACAATGAGTACTGGGAGAACAAAAAAGAAGGAATCTATGTGGACATCGTCTCTGGAGAACCCCTGTTCAGTTCTCTCGACAAGTTTGTTTCCGGGACTGGCTGGCCGAGCTTTTCAAAGCCCCTTGAGCCTGACAATATTGTTGAAAGAGACGACAAAAGTCTTTTTACGGTCCGCACCGAGGTAAAAAGCAAGCATGCGGACTCGCATCTTGGACATGTCTTTCCTGACGGACCTAAGCCTACAGGCCTAAGGTACTGTATCAATTCTGCATCCTTAAGGTTCATCCCTAAGGAAGAGTTGGAAAAGGAGGGCTACGGAGAGTATTTGCGACTTTTTAAGCAAAACCGCTAACGCTTCACTCCGTGCAGAATTTGAGTCTGACGTTCCCTCATTTTACACTCAAATTCATCCGGCTTGAAATTTCTGTCTTTAGGGACTCGTTTTCCCTCGTATGAGTCACTGAAAAAATAATCGCATTTTATGCGATCAATTATCCAATCATTCCGAGCCGTGCCATACAGTACGCATCCTGTAATGTCTGCCCCGCTAAGGTTTGCCCCCCTGAGGTTTGC
>JAFDAE010000146.1 GCA_019314005.1 Deltaproteobacteria bacterium
CCCGACAGCGAGTTTGAAAGTGAAATCACTTCCATCGTGGGTAAGTCAACGGACGATTTTTCAGGGGTAAGAAACATTTCTTTGAAAATGCTGAATACGAAGACGAGTAGTTACTGGAGCGGCAGCAATTTTAATTCGCCAACAGACGTGTGGATTGATATTTCCACTGCCAATCTGAAAAACTGGTCTTATAATATAGATGATGCGAAGTTCACTTCCGGAGTAATTTATAAACTGGTTCCGAGGGCTACGGATTACGCCGACAATGCGATTGTTGATTTTACCACCACGACGGTTAAGTATGATAACACTCCGCCTGATTCCAACGTTGTTAGCCCGCAGCCGCAGTATTACAGCGCTCTGAATTTGCCCTCGCTTTCGGGAACAAGCAAGGACTTTCCTATAAATCAACAGGTAAATGCGGGAGTTAAGGAAGGCGGGGTGGAATTCAAGTTGATTGATACTTACGGGGATAATGATGCATACTGGAACGGCGAAAATGACTGGTCAACAACCACCATCCACTGGGTTCTTACTGAGGGGACGACGGACTGGAGCAAAGAGATTGCAGCCGCCAGGTGGACGAGCGGTCACAAGTATCTGATTGTCCCGAGGGCGGAAGATAATATCAATAATGTAGAGGTCTCGCTGTCCACCGTTACATTTTACATTGATTCCGAAGCGCCGAAATCCGAAATAACGGAACCGCCGGATCCTTCAAACTGTAACGCTATTACCGATATTACGGGAACAAGCGAGGACCTGCCGGAAGCGGCGGGTGAAATTTATAATTCCGACCTCGCCGTTGTAAAACTTCAGATTCGTGATACAACAAGAGGAGCAACCTATTGGGACGACACGAAATGGATTTCCGGCTCTGCGTGGTTTGACGTAGATCCTCCGGGGGATGTTTCCCCGTGGAATTACGGCATTGATTATTCAACGATGTGGACGAGCGGTCATGTTTACGAGCTGCGGGTGAAGGCGTGGGACGTCGCCGGAAATGAAGAGTCGCCCGGCGCCCCTTACACCATTACTTATGATACGGTGCCGCCCGCTTCGGCGGTCACGAAAATAGAGGGCACGCCGACTTATCCTAAAGAAGCCAGCGTCAATTATGTTTCAGAGATTTTGGGAACTTCAGCCGATGAGGGAGGAGCGGGTGTGAAGAAAGTTTTTGTTAAAATTAAGAGAAACAAAGATGGTTGGTATTATAACAACACCGCATCTCCGCGGGACTTTTATGTTGGCGAATGCTGGAACGAAGCGGATTTTGCGACATGGAAAATTTTTGTCGCAACCGACTGCTGGACCGACAGCGGAACATATATCGTTCAGAGTTACGCCATTGACGACATTAATTATCCTCTCGCCGGCGACGGCGACGCGAACACGGAAATTCCTGTCTCTTCGATTACATTTACCTATGATCAGTCCATCCCGTCTTCACGGGTGGTATTCCCGGGCAATACGGATGTGAATTACGAGCCGGATGTAGAAGGTACGGCTTTTGATGGTTTGCCGGGAATTTTAAATGAAGTCAGATTAAGAATAAAAAGAACCGGTGATCCTGTCGCGCCCAATGATAGGTTCTGGTGGGATAATAACAGCAAGGAGTGGAAGAATTTCGAGGTCTGGTCGGTGTGCGCTTCCACAACCGGGTTCTGGTCAACGTGGGTTTCCACGGGGATTGACTGGGCAGGTCAAAATGAATTTGAACTGACCTCTAAGGCGTATGACGATGCGGAAAACGTGGAAATTGATACATACCCCTTTATTTTCAAACTGGATATGACCAAACCGAATTCGGTAATTGATGTTCCGGAAGATAATAATTACTATGCCGCTCTTTCGACGGTAACAGGGACCTCCGACGATGACGACGGTCTGCCCCCCTATTCCCGTTCCGGAATGTTCCGTGTTTCGGTTCAGATTATCAAGTATGACCCGTCTGTCAGCCCGGGAACAACACAGTACTGGAGCAATTTTTTCGAATGGGATGATGTCGAATGCTGGTCGCCGGCGGAAGACCTTGGGGATTGGTATTTTGACGGCAACGGGGCGCTGGCAAATAAGTGGGATGACGGCTGCAGGTATGAAGTAATTTCAAAAGCCGAAGATATTGCCGGAAACGTTGAGGTCTCTTTATCCACCATAACGTTTTATATTGACAGCAAGGAACCCGAATCGCAGATTATCATTCCGGCGGATGATTTTTACGGCGACGATAAGAAGCTGGAGTTAATCAGGGGAACCTGTGTGGATAATCCGCTTTCTGCTGACGGCTTTTTCAACGCGGGAATAAGCAGCGGTACATTAAGAATTTACGATGAGACAGCGGATGTTTACTGGGATAAAACGGCGAATGATTGGACGGGCTCATCCACCACCTGGAACATCTGCAATTATGTTGTCGGTTCTTCAACTTTTGAATTTAATATGGAAAATTCCAAATGGACGAATGCCCATACTTATTTTTTGAATCCTATAGCCATAGACGGGGTTAATCTTAAAGAAACAGGTTTCTCAACCTATACCGTTATTTTTGATACCGTGCCGGGAACAATTTCCGTTGAAGACCCCGTTAACGGAAGCAAGAAAAATACGCTTACCTACATCTGGGGCAACGCTTCCGCAACGCCGGCTCCCGCGGCGCTGGTGAGAATTTATATTATGGATTTAACGTACGATACGACTTACTGGAACGATAGCGAAAGCAAGTGGCAGGACTCTCCCTGTGAGTTTGATGTCCAGGGAACCGCCCCCTGGTACTATGACATTGAATACGACAGTAATGTCTGGACGAACGGTCACAGTTATATTATTAAAGCAAAAGTGAAGGACCTGGCCGATAACTGGTCGTCGGAGGTGGGAAGTAACTTTACTTACGACACCGCAAAACCCTTCAGCGGAATTAGTTATCCCATTGACAAAAGTTATCAGAGCGGGCTCACGAATAATGAAATTCGCGGGACTTCAACCGACGAGACAGGCGTTGATAAAATAAGGATTCTGATTACCGAGGATCCTCTTAGCGCCCATGGACCACAGTCCTACTGGGACGGGAACGAATGGGTAGGTTCCGCTCCCGACCCGCTATCATGGCCGGAGACAACGCTGACATCGCCACCTAACGGATTTACAGAGGAACCATGGAAATACATAATACCTTCGTCATCTTTTACTTCAGGGTGGTATTATAAAATTGAATCACAAAGTTATGACCTCGCCGGCAATGCGCAGGCGACGCCATGTTCGATTTATTTTACTTTTGACACCGGAAAGCCGGCCACGACAATTGACTGGCCCAAAGATGGTGAGAAATATTCCCATCCGGACAAGGGCGAGATTGTTCTTTCAAGTTTTACGGGTACCGCCACCGACCCCGAGAACACACCGGTTGTAAAGATTGAGTTTTCGCTTCTCAATAAAGACACGACAAAGTATTACAAGGACGGCAGCTGGACAGCTCCTCCTCCGAGAAAATGGGTGAGCATTTCAACGGCGACGCTTCCGGACTGGGTTGTTTATACTGTGCCGGACCTGGCTTCAGGGGATGATTACGAACTCGTTACGAGAAACTGGGATAAAGCAAACAACATGGAGACAAGTTATTCAACGATAACTTTTATATACGACGAGGAAGGACCCTTGAGTGAAGTTACAATTCCTGAGGACTTGCAGCTTCTTAATGCTCTTACTCAGATTGAAGGAACTGTTTCCGATGAACCGGCGGGCGTTCAGAAGGTTGAACTATACATTCACGATTTTATATCCGTACCGGAAAAATTCTGGACCGGTGTGTGGACGGAAACCACGACGGTTAAGTGGATTGAAGCAGATACAACATGGAAATATGCAATGGCTCATAATGACTGGGTTGCGAACGGCGACACACAGTACCGCATAAGGTGCCGCGGAATTGACACCGTCGGAAACGTTGGGGTTCTCGGTTCAACTCATACTTTTACCTTTGATGTAACGCCGCCGGTATCAACATTTACGGCTCCGAGCCCCGACGGGGTTCATCTCAAAGTTCTTTCAAGCATTGAAGGAACTGCTTATGATGAGACAGCCGGAATAGATAAAGTTTATCTCAAAATAACGCGGAACTCCGACGGATATACATGGAAAGGCACATCTTTTACTTCAGGTGTTGACTGGAAACTTGCCAGTAAATCGTTGACCCCGCCTACGACATGGAATTACAAGCAGTTGTCCGGCCCGCCCTGGGTGACCGGTTCCTCTTATACAATTAATGTTCAGGCGCTTGACAAGTCAACGAACTGGGAGACCGGTTTCTCGACTTTGACTTTCGTCTATGACACAACCCCGCCCGACACCCTGATTACCGCCCCCGCGGGCTCAAATCTTTATGAGCCCGGAAATATTAACGGAACCGCCGAAGACGCCGTCGGAAGTGTTACAAAGGTTGAATTGAGAATAAAAAGGGACGGCAGCCCTCCGAAATTCTGGAATTACAAATATGAAGGAGAAACTTCTTCGTGGACGGCAACAAACATCTGGTTTGACCCGGAAACTCTGGTGGGGGATTCCTGGTATTTTAATTCAGGGGCATGGGTCTGGGAAAAAGATAACCGGTACACCGTTGAAAGCCGCGCAACCGACAACCTCGGAAACGTTGAGACCGAATACGGTTCAATTACATTTAGTATTGACCAGGCCAAGCCGGTGTCGCTTATTACTAAACCGGTCCACGAAACAGACCCGGGAAGATACGACAATCTTGACAAAATTACCGGAACGAGTTCCGACCCCGGCGATTACAAGACGGACATTAACAGGACGATGGTTATGATTAAAGATGAGTCCGGCTGGTATCTTCAGCCGGACAAAGAACAGTTTCTTGGTTCTTTTTCATCATTTACCGTATACGGTACAGATTGGACTCTTCTTGAACTTGACACGGACGCGTGGACGAACGGCGAGACATACACCGTCCTCACGGTCGCTTACGACAATACGGGAAATTTTGAGGATGAAGGAACGCCGAAGGCGGACAATGCGCACAACTTTATCTGCGACAGAAGCGCTCCCGAATCGGGAATTTCCTGGCCTTATCACACAGGACACTTTTCGGCAATTGATGAAATATCGGGAACCGCCCAGGATGAATTCGGTATCAGCGATGTTAAATTAAGCGTTTACAAGGAGCCTGTTTACGGGCAATTCTGGAATGTTAATAAAGTTCCCACGCCGGGATGGGATGGTGATATTGGTGAAGAAGATTCCTGGTTCTCGGTTGATTTTGATGTAATTACGGACACTTTTGTTGTCTGGTCTTCCACTGCGGTTGTTTTTGATGTTGATTACGACTATAGAATTAAGGTAAAGAGTTACGATAAAAATAAGCCGAATGCTCACGAAGAAACCGAAGGCGTGGATACGCCGGGAAGTGAGAATTGTATTGAACTTGTTTACGATACAACTGAACCTGATTCAGGGATAACAGAACCTCTGTCGGGTATGACAACAAACTATGTCAGCAGAATTAAAGGAGAGAGTTCCGATGATTCCAGCCAGGTGGATAAAGTGGAACTGCTTATTATGGATGTTACCAACCCTACCACGGAATACTGGATACCGTCCGGGTCCAATTGGAGTACTACCGAGCCCGGCGATTGGCCCGACGCTTCCGCTCCTTATGACGATTGGGTTTTTGACCCCGCCGGTTTGAATGATGACTGGAAAAGCGGCCATACATATCTTGTCTGGAGCAAATGCCGCGATGATGCCGAGACCAATAATTATGAAACAACTTACGGCAACAACTTACGGCACAATGTCTTTTATTTTTGATTCAGCCGGTCCTGTTTCCGGATACGATTACCCTGTCGTTGACAATCATTATACGCCGACCTTATTAGGAAACGAGGTAACGGGCACGGCGGCTGACGTTACAAGCGATATCAGCGAGGTTTATGTTGACATTGAAGAAGTGAAAACGGGCTATCACTTTGATGGCGCTGCCGGCTTTGTTAACACGGGCGGTGATAACTGGCTGCCGGTGACTTCAGGGACAACCGACTGGGCATACAGCAATGCAGCTTTCACCGTAGGGGGCAACGGCTGGGAAGAGAGCGAATATCTTTTCCGCAGCAAGGGCATAGACATTATCGGCAACGAGGAAACGCCGTCAGCCGGTTTTACGGTTGTCGTTGACACGACGCCGCCTGTTTCTCTGGTTCAGGTGCCTGACGATGATAAGATATATAAGGACGTTGACCTGACATTTCTCTCCGGCACTGCCGCCGACAATTCTCCCGGCGCCGTTAACAACGTTCAGATTTCCATAAACGTTCTGAACTATCATGAGAGCAACAATTTCCGCTGGGACGAAGATAATTCAACCTGGACCGATACGGGCGCTTTTGATTTGTGGCTTGACGCCGAAGGGAAAGACAACTGGAATTATATTTTTACCGCGGCCGACTGGGTTACGGGGAAATATTACAGGATTAAATCCAGAGCATTTGACAAAGCAGGGCAGGTAGAGACCCCGTCGGGGTACAACGAGTTCAGGGTGGTTCTGCAAGCGCATCATTTCATTGTAAGCGGCATTAACAGCGGTAGTAAGGCGGGAACGCCGCTGAGTTTTACCGTTGCGGCGAAAGATGAATACGGGGGGCCCGCCCTCACTTACGACGGCACGATTCGTTTTACGACAAAGGACGATGAGCATGATCTTTTCAGCCACCAGGAAGAAGAAAAATCGGAGAGCGACCCGATTCCCGATTATACGTTTACCACGACCGATCAGAAAAATGATGCGAGTCACACTTTCAGTAATCTCCTGAGGTTTTATACAGCGGGAAGCGGCAGTTCCGGTAAATTTCTTGTTGTCTATGATACGGACACCTTGGTAAACGGAGAGCAGAAAGACATTGCGGTAATTCCCGACACACCGTATAGACTCCAGGTTATTGTTCCAGGGGAGTTACCGGCTCCCGGCACTGGAGGAGGTAAGAAGGATGACCCTGACTTGCCCGGGAATGGTCCTATACCCCAGCTCGCCGGCGGCTCTTTTAATATAACGGTAAATATCTGTGATGACTACTTTAACGTTACCGACAGCACCGATACGGTAACAATTACCGCCACCGACCCGAATTTCAATTCAAAAGACATTTATGTGGACGGTTCAACCACAACGAGCATTCAGATGGATACCGCCGGGAATCAGACGGTCAGCGCCAATTCCAAAGAGCCCCCGGCGGCGCGTTACATTGTTTATACCTCGGATTTGATAACCGTAAATCCCGATACGCCGAAACGTCTGCAGATTATCTTTCCCGGCGAGTTGCCGGATCCGGGCACTGCTGCAGGCAAGAAGGATGACCCCGGCGAACCCGGGGATGGCCCAATAGAGCAGACCGCAGGGACGGGATTTACAATTACCGTAAATGCCTGCGATAGCAAATGGAACGTCAACACTTCAACGACCGTGTGGGCTGAAATAAATACTACGGATAACTATGATGAAGAACCGTCCTCCGCCGCTCTTGTCAGCGGGACTCATGAGTTTGTTTTGGAAATGGTAACGGCAAGCACACAAACGGTAACCGCTGTCTGCCTTGATTCAGACCTCGATCCGACAGATGGAGACGTGCAGGTTAAATACGGCTCGGGTAAGCAGCTTCAGGTTATTGTCCCCGGCGAGACGGCAGTTCCGGGCAAGTGGTACATATCGCCATACGGGAAGACGGGTTCCGCTTCAACCCGGACGGCGGGCGTTGCGTTTACCGTAACGGTAAGCGTCTGCGACGATTACTGGAACGTGAACACGGATACGCAGGTCTCCGTTACGGTTATGGGGAATGACCCTCATAGTATTCAACCCGACCCAAACCCGAAAACGATCTCGGCGGGGAGCAGGAACTATAATCTTACATTTAAGACCGCCTGGACGGGAGCAGTGCGCGCGACCTGGACGGTAGAGGCGACCGCAACCGAATGGACCTCGTACACATCCTCCAAGATTCCCATGAAACCCAATTCAGCAACAAAACTGCAGGTCCTTCTGCCGAACGAGAGTCCTAAACCCGGTTCCGCTTCCGGTAAACAGGGAGAGGTTCAAGAGCAGGTTGCGGGCGTTAAATTTACCGTAACGGTAAGAGCGGTTGACGATTACTGGAACCTGCAGAAGTCATCCAATCCTGAGGTTATTGTAACGGCGCCGTCAGCCAGTTACTATGAGGCGGAAACAGGTCCGTCGCTTTTTAACGGAACCACAAGGTTCTGGGTAATTCTGAAAAATGCGCAGGATGACCCGTGGCAGATAACCGCCTCAACCACGGACGGCAGTAATCTTTATTCAAATATATCCTCCACCGTTTCGGTCGGCCCTGCCGACGGCCCTTCCGACGTTGAAAAACTTATGGTTCTGGTCCCCGGAGAGGTCTGGGAGCCCGGTTCAACCTATGGAAGAACAGGAACACCTTCAACACAGACAGCAGGGGCAATATTTACGGTTACAATCAGAACGGTTGACGAATTCTGGAATAAAACGAACACCGGCTTAAATGTTGACCTTACCATTACAGATCCCAATATAGATGACAGCATCTACGAAAACATAAGCATTATTGGAGGCGAAAAAGTTTCAACCGTTACTTTCCGCACAGCCGGCGCTTCATGGACGGTTACCGTCTCAACGGCGGACGGTTCAGACCTCGCGCCGCACACCTCGCAGGATATTTATGTTGAGCCGGATGACACCTCAAAACTTCTTGTAATTACTCCGGGCGAAGTTTTTGACGGCGGCTCTCTCACGGGGAAGTCGGACAATACGCCGGGCCCGCAGACGGCAGGAAATCCGTTTAAAATTACTGTTTACGCCTGCGACTATTATTTTAACCGGACCACTGCCGCTCCGACCGTCGGGATTGAAGGACCCGGGGGAACCGACCCGAACGGCGAATATCCTTCTTCAAAGCCGTTGGTTCAGGGCGCGACGACATTTATTATTACCTTCAAGACCGCTCATTCCACCTGGACGCTGGAAACCTCAAACGCCAGTTATACGGATTACACTTCTTCGGGGATTTATGTAATTCCGGGGGAGCAGAAAAAACTTCAAATCCTTGTTCCCGATGAATATCCTAACCCCGGTTCCTCGCCCGAAGGTGACGGTAATGCCGGCTCCGTTCAGAACCAGCAGGCGGGGATAACTTTTACCATTACGGTCAGGGGTTGCGATGACTACTGGAACCTCCAGGAAGAAGCCGAAGCGGACGTCTCTGTAACGAGTAATTACGGGGGCGATATTGTTGCTCCCTTCTCGCTGGATCTTGTGGATGGAATTGCTGTCTTTGACGTGACTCTTGCGAAAGCGAACACGACTTCGTATCTTTCTGCGGAAGACCTTGATTCAATAAAGTTATCATCTTACACGCATTCGGGAATCGAATGTATTCCCGGAATTCCCGTAGAGTTGCAGGTGCTCTTACCGGGCGAATCAAACGTTCCCTGCGAAGGGAAGACCGGCGCCGCCTCAACCCGGACGGCGGGCGTTGAATTTGCATTTACCGTTATTTCGGTTGATTCAAATTATAACATTACTCCCACGACCGCAACCGTCAGCATTACGTCAGATGATTCAAATGCCGTCCTGCCGTCAACCAATACTCTCATAAACGGCACGACAACATTTTTCATAACGCTAAAGACGGCAAACCAGAACCGGCTGGTATTTGCCGATGAATATGATACCGGATACGGCTTATTGCTGGACGGGTCAACCGCTTACGTTAAACCGTCCGACCCCGTAAAACTTGCGGCAATTCTGCCGGGTCAGACCTATGACCCCGGAACCCAAAACGGAAAATACGGTGCAATTGACATTAGCACGGCGGGGAAATCATTTACTGTGACTGTCCGCGCCTGTGATTATTTATGGAACACCGTTACATCAACGGAGCCAACTGTTTCTCTCACAACAACCGACCCTAACGGCGTAGAGCCCTCCGACAGAATCCTCTATAACGGCCAACTTTTACGGTTACATTCCAGTCGGCGGACGAACTCGTCGGGAAGTTCTGGACGATTACCGCCTCCGATACAATCGTCGTTCTGAATTCCACGACAACCGCATTAATTTCTGTAAAACCGGACACCTCTCACAAGCGGCTTCAGGTGATTCTGCCGGGTGAGTTAAGAGATCCAGGCACTGATACAGGTAAGAAAGATGACCCTGACTTACCTGGGGATGGTCCAATATCTCAGACAGCGGGAACTGAATTTACAATAACGGTAAATTCAGTGGATGATTTGTGGAACATCTGTGAAACAAATGAACCTCAAGTCGAGATTGACTCAACGGATGAATATGATGATTGCGGAGGAGCAAAGTATTTAACCGGAGGTTCGACTTACTTCGTAATTACGAATAAAGTTGCAAACACGACACACACGATTACGGCGGAAGGGATTGATTCTTATACGGATTATACGGAAAATGTTTCATCAGAATATGAAGTAAAACCGGACACGAC
>JAFDAE010000553.1 GCA_019314005.1 Deltaproteobacteria bacterium
AGAGCGAAGCGAACCACAATCTGAACCGTTTGTTGGACAAGCCCGGTTAACAAATAATAGAAAATATCTTTTTGGGGTATGGTTGCCGGATCAGGCAAGAGGGAGGCAGAGCTTCTACTGTTTCATGAAAAACGATCTTTGAAATAGATTTCCCTGATAAAATTACCTGTCAGGGGCATAAAATACCGTTTTTTGAGCGCAGGTATCCTATGCCGCGAGAGTCGGTTTCTAAACCAAACAGTAATGTCGTTTGAGGGTTACATAACGATTTCTCCTTTTCAGGTCATGCGTAGCAGACAGGTTGACTGCCCGGTGGTTTCGCTATCATCGTTCTGATAATTTTCATTTTTGCCCCGCATACCGGGCAGATGATCTTTGCCCGTTTCTTCAATTGTCTAACCATCTTGAAGGGATTAACACGCAGAACCAGCTGCAATATCCTGATGAGTTTCTTACTGCATGGATGGAGGAAACCGTAATCCCTGACCCTGCGAAGGCCTTTTGGCAGAATATGGAGCATCAGCAGGTAGAGGAAATATTCACCGGTGACCGTTCTGGTCTGGTACTGCTTTGTTTTAGAATTGAGATACCTGAAAGTGATCATACCGTTTTCGCATTTCAGAATATCCTTTTCTTGGATAACGCCCCTGTAAAGATATCTGCCGAGATAAATTAATGCCTTGTCGCCTTTGCCAACATTTTTGCAGTCAACAACCCACTGTTTCGGGCAGTCTTTCGGCACCCGCAATTTATTGACAACGATCGCTTCCAGGAGCTTTGCCCTGAAGACTTTTGCCAAAGCCTTGTGGCTGAAAAGATAGTCGGACGATTTCACCCGCCACAATCCGGTTTTTGCGTTAATGCTTGCACCGGGCATGATTTGTCGTTTTGGGTGAATGTTTTCAGGACATCCTGAACACAGGCGAACATCAGAGAATAGATTTTCTTCTGATTTTTCCAGGCAAGATCCCGAAGTTGGCTGGGAATGGTAAAGGTGATCAGGTAGTATTGGACCGGAAGGAGCTTCCCCAACTGATTATCAATCCACTGGTGGCTTTCATGGTTCTGGCAATGAGGACAACTCCTGTGGCCGCAGGAATGGGGAATGTACGTTTGTTTTACGCAGTTGTGATTTGTGCATTGGGCCAGCATGTGGGGGCCATGCTCCTGCCTGCACTGCTTCATAACCTGTAGGGCTCGTTCCTGGCCCGGCATGATACTGTTTTTGTATCGGTCTAAAAAACTGTCGGCAAATTTGTTGATAATTGAGGAGAGCAGCATCATTTCATCCCTCCCCATTTTATGTCAATGCCGTTTACCAGCGTGTTGATAGCCTGGCAGGCATTATTTTTGGTTCTGGAGGTCAGATGCGTGTATCGAGATGTTGTCAGTACGCTGACATGCCCCAGAATGTGTTGTAATTCGATAAGATCAACCCCTACTTCCAGCAAATGCGTCGCATAGCTGTGACGCAGGGAATGGCATGAAACTTTTTTTTAATGCCGATTTGTTGGACAACGGTTTTCATGGCTGTCTGGATGCCGCCTCTTTCCAAAGGCCGATCAACCAGTCGTGCATTCTTCAGCCCTTTTTTACGGTTTGGGAAAATGAAATGGGGATGTCTGTGAAGGTTCCAGAAATTTCTCAGAATGCGCAATGTGTTTTCCGGCAGCGGAACCAGCCTGTCTTTGTTGCCCTTGGCATCACGGATATGAGCCCGCATGTTGGCGGAGTCTATATCTCCCACCGTCAACTTGATGCCTTCGCCAAGACGCAGCCCCATGCTGTAGATGGTGAAAAAAAAGACCTTATAACTCAACCTGTTAGTTGCGGCAACGAGTTGCTTTACCTGATCGACGGACAGAATATCCGGAATCCTGGTTGTTTTTGGCGGCTTGATCAAGGGGATGTCATGCCAGGTTTTATTCAGCACACTGGTGTAGAAGAATTTCAGGCCGTACAGATCAAGTTTGACCGCGCTCCAGGAATGAGACTCCAAGAGTTCGTTGAAATAGTCAAGCAACTGATCGGACGAAAGATTGTTAATATGGCAATCGAAATAATTTCCGATACGCCGGATCGCCCTTGAGTACGCCTCGATGGTTTTGGGCTGCAATCCACCCAGTTTCAGGCATTTCAGGTGTTTCCGGTAATACTCGTTGAATTGCGGATCATTTGGCATGTTGATGTTCATTGTAACCTCCTCTTTGTAATAATTGACATGAAAGACAAATACGGGTCTGCGACAAAAAAGTAGGCACATAAGAGCAATTTGTATTGACATGGTTGAGTTTTTCCCCTATTATCTGGATGCCATATAGCAATCAGACAATAAGGGGGTATCCATGAA
>JAFDAE010000147.1 GCA_019314005.1 Deltaproteobacteria bacterium
CCGGCCATGGCTTCAGCCGTCAAGACTTTCCAAAAGGACCTGGGAGACAAGGCAATGCCCGGGTACGTGGTGCACCCTGGAGAGGTTATCCTTCCGCTTGGTCAGGGCGTGTCGGCTTTTCCGTTCGCGGAACTGTAGCTTATCCCTAAGTGGATGAATAATCCAAGCATGAATAGATTAAAAGGACTAAAGAGGATTTCTTAATGGAAGACAAGCTAAAACAGGGCGAAGCACTTTTTGCTGAAGGGAAAATCAAAGAGGCGGAAAAGTGCTTTTTGGAAATTCTAAACGAAGACCCCAAGAATAAAGAAGCTTACAATAATCTTGGGGTTATTTACTTTCAGCAGCAGAATATTGAACAAGCTATTCAAAATTTTACCAAGTCTTTAGAAATAGATCCGTTTTATAAAGACGCTGTATTAAACTACTGTGATGTACTTAGATCATTAAACCTAATTCATAATGCGCTTCCTTTTTTGGAAAAGATTGTTCAGAAGTATTCCGATGATCAAGAGCTCTCTCAACTTTTGCATGAAGCTCGTTCAGCGCAACGGCCCCAGACAAAGATTGCGGTTTTATGTTTGCCCGGTCTTCAGTCATTTCTCGGCGATATTGTAGACTATCTTAAGACCAAATATGACGTTCGAACATGCTATAGCAACAATAATCAAGAGATAGAATTAGCAGTTAACTGGGCAGATATTGTTTGGCTGGAGTGGGCAAATGAATTGACAATCGCACTAACTAATCACCCGACCATGTTGGAAGGCAAACGTGTAATCTGTCGCTTACACAGTTATGAAGCCTTAGCTGGCTATGCAGGAAAGATAAACTGGGAAAAGATTTCTGATTTAATATTTGTGGCAGAACATATCAAGGATATAGTTCTTAAACAGGTTCCGCATCTTTCCGACAAGGTTAAAAGTGTTCACATAGTTCCTAACGGGGTTGATTTGAACAAGTTTCCCTTCAAGGAGAGGAGGCTTGGGTACAACCTGGCCTATGTCGGTCATATCAACTACAAAAAAGGACCAATGCTGCTTCTGCATGCCTTCAGAGAGCTCGTTCAAAAGGATAACAAATATCGATTAATTATTGCTGGAAATTTTCAGGATGCACGATATGAACTTTACTTTAACCAGATGACCAAAGAAATGAATCTGGCAAGCAACATCCAGATGGATGGATGGGTTAAGGATGTCCCTGCCTGGCTGGAAGATAAACAATATATTGTCTGCACAAGCGTCTTGGAAGGCCACCCTGTCGGTTTGATGGAAGCAATGACATGTGGTCTAAAGCCTGTTATTCACAATTTTGTAGGTGCCCGGCGTTTGTATCCCGACAAGTTCATCTGGAACACTATCCCCGAATTTGTCGCCATGGTGACCGAATCGGATTATGATTCTAAAGACTATCGAAAAATTGTTGAGGATAAATTTTCACTGCGACAACAACTTGCGAGCATCGAAGCTATTGTCGGCAACCTCGTCAAACAATCAAAACAAAAAAACTTTTCGAGTCCAGTGAATGCTGTACAGAAAGAGATTGAAAAGGGTGAGAAACTTTTTGCCGGGGGAAAGTTGGAGGAAGCGGAAAAGGTTTTCCGTCACGTTTTAGAGCAGGATTCCGAAAACAAAGAGGCACATAACAACCTTGGTGTAATCGCCTACGAAAGGGGAGAATTGGTATTGGCCAGACATTTTTTCACGGAATCTTTACGTATCGACCCCTTTTACAGAGATGGCATCATTAATTTTTCCATGGTCATTGATTCGCTGGGACGCCACCAAGAGATTGTTCCTATCCTAAAGGAATACATTGAAAAATTTCCAGAAGACAGGGAACTGGGGGCACTCTTCGGCAGGGCGGCATCTATGGCAGCGGAAGAGTTTGCTCCTCGTGTGCCCAACAACTCGAAAAAGAACACCTCCAAGAGTAACGATGGTGACGAAAATGAGACTTATTCCGTCGATGAAGTATCCGAATCTTTCTCCAGATCAATTCATTGGATTAAAGCAAATGTCATTCCCGACAAAGGTATTATCGTAAGCAGTGGTAAGCGCATGAGTTATCCCGAGGTTACGGGATACTTCATTCCCACCCTGTACAAGATTGGTGAGAAGGGTTTAGCCCAACAGTTTGCACGCTGGCTGATGACCGTTCAACTGCCCGATGGTTCTATTCCCGGTCCCTCGGATAGAAGAAGTTATGCCTTTGATACGGGACAGGTTGTAAGGGGATGGGTTGCTGCTTTCCCCGATATGCCAGAACTGGAAAAACCGCTGCGCCGGGCATGCGACTGGCTGATCGAAAAGTCTGATAGTTCCGGTCGTTTGCCTGTTCCGTCCGCTGCATCATGGTCGTTGGGAGACAGGGGATCGATCCCGGAAGGCATACATGTCTATGTGCTTCCCCCTATAAGGGAAGCGGGACATCTGCTGGGAGAAAAGCGCTATTTAGATTTTGCGGAAAGGAGCCTTTCCTACTACAAAAAAAACATAGATCTTACAGGATTCGATCGGCCAAATGCCCTTACGCATTTTTTTGCCTATATACAGGAAGCCTTGCTTGACCTTGGTGAGGAAGGTCTGGCACGAGAGGGTATGAAAAATGCCAGTCAATATCAGCAGGGAAATGGGGCAGTACCGGCCTATTTTGACGTTTCCTGGGTTTGTTCCACAGGTTTGGCTCAACTGGCTCTGGTCTGGTACAAATTGGGAGAGATTCAGCGAGCCGACTCTGCGATGAATTTTCTTGACTCATTACAGAATTCAAGCGGCGGTTTTTTCGGGAGCTACGGTATAAGTGCTAATTATTTTGTTTCCGAAGAAATAAGCTGGGCGGTTAAATACTATATCGATGCCTATCAAAGCAGAATAGCAAGACATTTTGACGCTACAGCCTCTTCCTACAATGTAAAAATAGATGAGAATGAGGGAAGGGCTCAAGCAATATTAAAAAAATTTGGAAACTGCGATCACAAGAAGATTCTTGATGCCGGATGTGGCAATGGCCGCTATGCAGAGGTGCTTTTACGGAAGTATCCCCATGCGGATATAACCGGTCTTGATATATCACGGGAACTTCTGAATGCCGTCCCGAAGGGTATACGGACCGTGCAGGACAGTATTCTCAATATGCCGTTTGAGGATGATTTCTTTGACATCGTCTATTGTATCGAGGCGCTTGAACATGTCGTCAATATCGAAAAGGCTATAGGTGAGATAATAAGGGTACTGGCACCAGGAGGTACGTTGGTTGTTATTGATAAGAACAAAGAAAAGTTGGGCATACGTGAGATGCCAAGTTGGGAAAAGTGGTTTGGTCGAGAAGAGTTGCTGGGGATGATGCGAGCTAATGGGATAGAGGCAAGCGCCGAATTTATCGGTTATGGTAATGTTACGCAACCTGATGGGTGGTTTATCTGTTGGAGTGGGCAAAAAGGCAGAGCTAAAACTGTTGTGCCATCAATACCACCTCAATACGACGTTCAATGGGAAGTAACGAACCAAAGATGGAAAGAGGCCCAGAAAGGGGAACGAAGATTTTGGGAGAATTGGTTCAGTACAACTGATGATCCCACAGATAGTGGGTGGTTGAACAGGGTTCTTCAGTCTTTCGGGCTTGAAGAGAACCAACACTTTGAAGATGAGGTGCTAGTTGATATTGGCGCTGGACCATTGGGGATTTTAACAAAATTGGAGGCTAAGCGCAAAATTGCCGTTGATCCATTGATATTTGATACAACTGACAGATCTATAGAAAGGATAAAAGCGCCTGGAGAAAAGATCCCCTTGGACAACGATGTTGCAGACAGAATATTTATTTATAATGTCTTACAGCATGTCTGTTCTCCAGTAAAAATCCTCGATGAAATTCATCGCCTTTTAAAGCCTGAGGGGACTGTATACCTTTGGGAGCAGTTGAACCTTCCCGCTAATCAAACTCATCCCCACAGCTTGAAGCTTGAACTTTTCGAAGAGTGGCTGGAACTGTATCATCTTGAGGTTATCGAAAGGATTCATGAACACGATTGTTATTTTGGTGAACCCAAGTATGCTCCCGGAACGGGATATTCAACCCTTTGTTTGATTGCCAGAAAAAATAATGCATGGGAAAGGGTCATAACGGGCTAATGGGTGGGCGGTTATTGCGAGATTCAAATAGCTTGGCAGGTAATTATTGTAAGAAGTGAAAGCATTGTGATCGTATTGGACTTTGAGTGGATCCAAAAAGGGCGATTTTATCGAGGGGAAAAATAATGTGTGTGTATAGTTTGGTGTGGAACGGAAAGAATTTTGGAGACGAATATATATGTAAGATCTTCAATGTATATATGAAGAAGAATTTCCCCTCTATAGAACTCTATCGTGTCGGGGATGTTAGGCTTGTTCAAGAGCAATTGGAAAATGCCGATGCGACCTTTGTCCTACCCGGAGGAGGCTGGTGGGGGGCATCTGGGACGGGCTGTTTTGAGGCCAAGACCTACACCGTTTTGTCTATGGCGAAGGCCGACATGTTTTTCCTCAATATTGGGATAGAGAGCCATAACAGGGAGTTTGACTATCAGATGCACGATATAGTTTCAAAGAGCAGGCTCTTTGCGTTGCGTGATCCTTATAGCCATAAGATGGCCACACAGGTCGTCGGCCATAATGAAAAGGTAATATGGGGGAGCGATACGGCATTTCTGTATGACGTCGATACGAGTAAGCGGCATGTTGTTGATGACCTGATCGGCGTGAATCTATGCGGGAGTGAAACGGAAAACAACATCAATAGTTGGGATACGAACATAATCGCAGAGGAAATAAATAAGATACCGATCCCTAAAGAGGGTTTTTGCTGTGCATACAGTCAAGATGTTCCCGACTATCCACACGTAAGGAAGGTTGATAGAGATTGCGGAGAACGTTATGACTTGGCTACATTCAAGAGATCCAGGTATTTTATCGGGATGCATTTTCATAGTATCATCGTTGCTTTGTTATACGAGATTCCCCTCTTGGCCATCAATTCTTCCGATAAGGTCAAACGGGTCATGCACGAGTACGAATTGGATGATTACTTGATTTCCCCGAACAATCCCCGGGAAATAGTAGATAAGTTTGCATTATTGATGAAGAATGAACCGGAAGTGGTCAATAGAATCAGGGAAAAGAATGTACGATCCAAAGAGAGATGCAGGCATGTATTCGAAGAGTATGGGAAGGCGATTAGTGCCAAATATGGTATTGACAATAGGATGAAGATTAAGCGACAGAAGGCCGCTATAATTACAACGGGAGAAGGCGGGGTAGAGGCTTCCCGGATAGGAAAAAGCGGTGATTCCCTGATGATGTCAGGGGCGGATGATGGTAATCTGGTCTGTGCTTTGGAGAATAGGTCAAGGGTCTCAATTGTTCTTCCCACCTATAATCAACTTCACTTTCTGCCATCGACACTTCACAGTATCTTGTCGCAAAGCCTTTCTGACTTCGAATTGATTGTAGTGAACGACGGTTCGACTGACGGAACTCGCGAGTATCTCGATGGAATGAAAGATCACCGGATACGTGTCATCCATCAGAAAAACATGCGCCTCCCGGGTGCTTTGAATACCGGTTTTCAGGAAGCCCGTGGGAAATACCTGACATGGGTGTCATCGGACAATTTCTGTGCTCCCTATTTTCTGGAGGCGCTGGTGGGTGCCCTGGATACAGAGCTCCGGGCTGGGCTCGCCTATGGGGATTTCTTCCTTGTTGACAATAAGGGGAACCTCTTGAAGTCTCTTCTCATAAGAAACGATGGGAACGCCGCCTTTCTTTACCGGCGGGAGTGCATGGAAAAGATAGGGCTCTACGATACGGAACTTGAAGGCGCAGAGGACTGGGATTACTGGATACGCATTGCGGAACATTTTGATTTTGTACACGTTCCCGATACTCTCTATTATTACCGCCTTCACAACGACAGCATGCAGAATACAATGAAAAGAAAGGTCGATGAGGCTGCGCATAAAACCCTTGAGAAGGCTATTGCGAGGAAGGGGGGACAACTTGGTCTTTCGGAACTGTACCCGGCAATTGCGGTCTGCAAGGATAGAGAGGAAGCGCTCTTTGTTGCGGCATATGACTTTGGCACAAATTTGTTAAGAGCCCGAGTAGCAAGCTGGGATATGGCCGCTGTTTTTCTAAAAATGTCCATTGAATACAAACCAAATTTCTTGCCTACATATGTGAACCTTGCTATCGCCTATGCATACTCCGGCAAGTGGAATAAGGCCCTTCAAACTATTGAAAAGGTTGGTAAAGTTAAGGGCGATTTGACTAAAATGGTTGATAATTTAAGAGATGCTTGCAGAATAAAATCCCGCCAAGCATTAAAAAAGTTTCCCACAATAAGTATAAATAAGCAAAGCACAGAGCTTTTCCAAAGGGAGAAAGAGTTACGCATAGTTTATCCCTTTACCGTAAGGATAGGTGAATAGATTGTATTAAGTATAGGCGGAATGAAAAAGCAAATGAGGACTCAAGGTAAGTTGAAAAAGTGTCTTATAGTATTCGGAACACGTCCCGAGGCAATTAAGTTTGCCCCGATTATTTCAGAGATGGAAAAATGCTCAGATACGATGAGAGCCCTTGTCTGTGTGACTGGACAGCATAGGGAGATGTTGGATGACGTACTTGATCTGTTTGACATTATACCAAATTATGATTTAGACATCATGCGGCCAAACCAGGCTTTGACTGATATTACTTGTCGTGTATTAAGAGGATTAGAAGCAATCATAGATCAAGAAAAGCCTGATATTTTATTGGTCCAAGGAGATACTACCAGCTCCTTTGCAGCATCATTGGCAGCTTACTATCATAAAGTTCCTGTTGGCCACGTGGAAGCTGGGCTAAGGTCATGGGACAAGTATCATCCTTATCCAGAGGAAATGAACCGCCGCATCACGGATGCGCTAACTGATCTATACTTTGCTCCAACTTCAAATGCCCGCGAAAATCTCTTAAAGGAGGGAATCTCTGAAGAATGCATCATCGTTACGGGAAATACTGTTATTGATGCTCTGTTGGCCGCAAGTAATATGCCATATGAATTTGATATTCCTGAATTGGCTAAAACAGACGGATCAATTATATTAGTTACTGCACATCGCAGAGAAAGTTTTGGCTCCGGTCTTAGCTCCATTTGTCAGGCTATTAAGAAGTTGGCAAAACATTTCCCAGATATCACATTTGTTTACCCGGTGCACAAAAATCCGAAAGTTGTTGAGATTGCATTTTCAATTCTAAATGATCAAAAGAATGTCTTGTTGATCGCTCCCCTTCCGTACCTTCCTTTTGTCCATTTGATGAAACGGTCAATTATGATTCTCAGTGATTCGGGTGGGATTCAGGAAGAAGCCCCGTCCTTGAACAAACCGCTCCTGGTTTTGCGAGATGTAACAGAACGACCAGAGGTTATTGAGGTTGGTGCCGCTCGATTGGTCGGTACCGATCCGGAGAGAATTTTTCGCGCAGCTATTCGGATTTTGGAAAATGAGAATGTATACCAAAGCATGGCTGAAGCGAAGAACCCTTTTGGCGATGGAAACGCAGCCGAGCGTATTGTATCAAGTATTCATAGCTGGTTGATGAAAATTCCTTCCTGTTGAAAGGGCTAAGCGGACTTGCGGGACATCCTATAGTCCTTCTGTCAAGCATAAAGAGAGCGGTTTTTATAAACATATTAATTCAATGAGAGCTTAACCCGCAAAAAAATGTCAGTTAGAAAATCACAAGATGGTCTATTGTTTACCTTCAAAAAAATAGAGGAAAAGAGTCTTCAATCAACACAAAAAATAGAACAAAAAAGTGGCATATCTTAATTGAAAATACTAAGTGACAAAAAATGTCAAAAATTGTCGACCAAGGACCATATTGTCCTTTTTAAGGGAAAAACAACGGGGTCATTATGTTGCCAGTTTAGTTATGTTGGGAAAAACAACGGGGTAATTATGTTGCCAGTTTAGTTATGTTGTGAGTTTTTAGATATACTTTCCAGGGTGTTAAATAAATATATTTTCTTTGAATTTAATTCTTATACTTGAGTTGTCATCAGAATACAA
>JAFDAE010000148.1 GCA_019314005.1 Deltaproteobacteria bacterium
CAGCATGCTCACAGGATGGAATCTGTCGGCGCTTTTGCCGCTAAGATTTCCCACAGGTTTAACAATCTGCTTATGGGTATTCAGGGGTATGCCTCTTTAATACTCATGGATATCGATTCTTCAAACCCGCATTTTGAAAAGCTGCAAGGTTTAACGGAACTCGTCAGGAAAGGCGCGGGGTTTACACAACAACTGTCAGGCCTTGCAGTTGACCACAAATACGATGCCAAACCGACCAGTCTCAACGAGCTTATCGAAAAGACTTTGGAGATATTTTCCCGTACCGGAAAAGATATAAAGATTTATACAGAATATGAAAAGGAAATTTGGCCGGCTGAAGTAAGCCGACGACAAATTCAACAGGCGCTCGCAAGCCTTTATATTAATGCCCGGGAGGCTATGCCGGGGGGCGGTAATCTCTTTGTCAAGACTGATAATGTTACGCTTGATGAAAATGATGCCAAAGCATTTAATGTGACACAGGGTAATTACATTAAGCTATCTATAACCGACACGGGAATCGGTATGGATGAAATGACACAGCGAATGATATTTGAGCCCTTTTTTACTACCAAAAATATAGGGGAAGCAATCGGCCTTGGTCTTTCGGTGGTCTATACCATTGTCAAGTGTCACAGGGGGGGTATCAACGTTGACAGTAAGCAGGGCGAGGGAACCACTTTTTACCTTTATCTGCCGGCCGCGGAAAAAAAAGTAGAACAAGAACGGAAAACGTCGGACGAACTAAGGAGGGGCAGCGAGACCATTCTTCTTGTCGATGATGACAAGAGGGTCATATGGGTTGCCGAACAGCTTCTCAAAACACTCGGCTACAGGACCCTATTGGCGAAAAGCGGCAAAGAAGGCATAGAGGTCTATAAGAAGAATAAGGACAAGATTGACATGGTCATCCTCGACATGATCATGCCGGAGATGGATGGTGGTGAGACTTATAGCAGGATAAAGGAGATAAACCCTGATGCAAAGGTCCTGCTTGCAAGTGGATACAGCATGGATGAGCACATAACAGAATTATTAGACCGCGGTTGTAACGGTTTTATCCAGAAGCCGTTCCGTATCAAATCTTTGTCAGACAAGCTAAGAGAGATACTGGACGAGACAATTGTCAATCCATCACGTTCACTTTGAGATATAAATCACCTCTGGTATTTCCCTCAAGTATACGTCCTAACCCTCGGAGACGAAGTTTGTCGCCGGGTGCGATATTGGGCGGGATCGTCACGAAAAATGTTCGTTTCTTAAAGCCGACGGGGATATTAATCAATTTTCGGGTACCGAAAAAGGCTTCACGAGTAGTGATGGAGATGTTTCCATAGGAATTGGGGTCATTATCCATTGTGATCGGGCGTATGACTTGAATTCTCGATGTTGTGCGCTTTTTGGTCATCTTTTGTATTTTACTACTTGCGCCGATTTCAGGCATCAGAGCGAAGAGCTTTAGGAATATAATACCGAATACAAATCCTCCTATATGAGCCCACCAGGCTATTCCGCCTATCTGTCCGGAGCTTGCCGTAGCACTCAGGAACTGAATTAAGAACCAGATCCCAAGGAAAAAATATGCGGGAATCTCTACAAAATGGAAAAAGAAAAAAAAGGGTATAAGGGTTAGTATCTTGGATTTGGGAAATAGAATGAAGTAGGCGCCCATTATACCGGCAATCGCGCCGCTGGCCCCGATAGTCGGGACCTGTGAAGATGGATCAGAGATAATGTGAGCTATACCGGATGCAAGACCACAAAGAAGGTAGAAAAGAAGATAGCGAATCGGGCCGATTTTATCTTCTACATTAGCACCGAATATATAGAGACTCCACATATTACTTAGTAGATGCAAAAAGCCTCCGTGGAGAAACATAAACGAAAGGAAAGAGAGGAGTTGTTCCCCTAATGTGAAATGGGCAGATATTTGAGGGATAAAATAGCGAGCAGGTATCAGACCATATGTGTAGATAAATTCGTTTAAACGCTGGCCTTGCCCCAGCTCTATTAAAAAAAAGACAACATTAATACCGATCAGTGTATTGTTGACTATAGGATAGCTTGAAGAACGTTGCGAACTTCGTAAGGGTATCATTCCCTCACCTTTCTTCTTCTGTTGGTTCGCCTGGCGCGGTATACTCGGTTCCTTCTTCTACGGACTCAACAACGTCTTCTCTTATTTCTTCGTCTCCTGTTATGATTTGCATTCCCGCCTTCTCTTCCGGTGCTGCCGGCCGTTTTCTAATATCATCACGTTCCCAATCTATACGACTGACGTTGAGGTGATCGACGATTTCATATAATCCCATAATATCAGACAGAATCTGATGAAGAAGCTGCCGCTCTTTTTCACTTGGGATGGTACCTTTAAGATAGATAACACCTTTGTGACAGCGAACCTTCAGTTCCTCCCGGTCTATTCGTGCATCAGCGCGGACGTGCTCCATAATAAGTGTTTTTAGTTCCGCATCGGTGAGGTGGCAGTATTCCGGGGGTAGTTCTTTTTCTGGTTCAGGTCCCACCATCTCTTCTGGTGCCGCTACCCGTAAAGGTTCTTTTTCTTGAATAGCTGCGCATCTTTTGCACAATCGGGTTGCAGGGACAGCTTTAAGTCTTTTATAGGAGATTCCCTTGTTGCAGCTTTCGCAAGCTCCGTAGACACCGGTGGCGATTTTTCTCAATGCCCAATCAATTTCCTCGATCTGTTTTTTTTCATTATCGTCAAGTAATGCCAGGACCTGTGCGAGCTTAATATCCTGGGCCTGTTCCTCCAGTTCAGGCTCTTTCATTGTTTCCAGTGTGTGGAGTTCCCCTTCGAGAGCAGTGACGCGGCTGAATATATCTTCCCTACGCTTCGACAGGCTCTCCTTTAGTTTCTTGATTTCTTTGGTATTCACGATTTTTACCTCCTCAAGGCGATCTGAAAGGTATCACTATGATTGTGTTGGGATCTTATTGATATTACAACGAAAAGAGCATTCAACCAGTGCTCTTGATCTAATGAATGAAAAATGGTAAGCAGTAAAATAATACAACGAAACCGCAGACAAAAACAAGGAAATATTTTTGCGGTTAATGTGAAACGGTTTGCCGCTAATGTGAAATAGTTTGCATAATATTAGAGATTCAGAAATGTTCGGTCAGCGAGGAAATCACTTCATTATATATTAATATGAATAGGTTAGCCGGATTCATTATTTATGGCATGCCATTTGCTCTGAGTAACACACAAAATCGCACAAAATCGCATTCAGAACCCGATCAACCCATGAATAATTGCGTTGCGTCGGGTTGGAGTGTTACAAAAAGGATATGCTAATATGACACGATTTAACAGAATTTTTATAATAAAATTTCTAACAATAGCACTTGTTTTCAGTACCGCTTTTGTTGCCGGCGGACATTATCTTGACAACGAGTTGATGGCCCAATGGGATATTCGTAAAGAGAAACAAGAAGCTCAATGCGAGCTTAACAACATAATGGAAGTATTGAATGAATATTATGCGCGAAAGCCTTTGGAATTTCGTGAGGAACTGTCGAGCTGTATACAACGAGTTTGCAAAGAAAATAATCTCCCGCCTGCATTGCTCCTTGCCGTGATTTTTACTGAAAGCTCTTTTAGAGAGTCTGTGCGATCACACCGCGGGGCGGTTGGCTTGATGCAGTTGCTGCCCGCAACCGGTTATGCTCTTTCAAAGGAGCTACGGATTGAATGGAAGGGGCATGAAACCTTGTACGATGTTAGTCACAACGTTCGAATGGGAGCATACTATCTGACAAAGCTGCTGAAAAGGTTTAATGACCTGGATACGGCGCTTACTGCCTATAATGCCGGCCCTACACGAGTAGTCAGATATGCTCGTAAGGGCATAACTTATTCACAGACATATGCCAAGAAAGTTTCAAGAAACTGTGAGATGTTCACAAATAATTATTTCCGTATAGAATCGTAGCCCGGTTCCAATTGGTGTTCTTTCAGAAATGGTAGATTTTGTCCCGAGACAAGGCCGCACAAAGGTTTCTGCCGCAGGCGTAGCAGCGCTACGTTGAGGACAGAGACCTGCGGAGAACGCAGTATCGGGGCAAAATATGCCGTTTCTGAAAGAACACTAACGGACATCGAACAGATGCGCTCCATAGGGCGCAAGCTTTATATATAAACCCGTTGCGCTGATTTCGGAAACCTCGCGTTTATATTGTGTGCCTGTCATCTGATCGATAAGAATGTATTCATTTTTGTCCGACGGAAGGCTTGGCCGTATATACGCATGCGAGTCGTGATCGCCGAGATTCACCGCGATAATTTTGTTCCTGCCTTGCATAGTCCACTGATACGCAATGATGTTGTGAAAAGTATCGTCTGCTGCTGAAAACACCTCCAGAAGCTTCCAATTTCCTTTATGATAAATGTCATCTTTTATCTCTCGCAAGAGCGTCTGGTAGAAAAGTATTATATCGTGATTAACGGGGTCCGCGGGCTTTCGGGTGAGTTGTATCGGTATCTTGATTGATTTCCCCTCAAATTGCCCTTCATGAAAAAGTGTCGCACCGGGGATGGTAGCAGCAACAAGCGCGGCGGCCTCTGCCTTATTGTCAAATGCCGTGGCCGCCCTTGCTTCGTCATGATTTTCGATGAATCGAACGAGCTTGTTCTGGTAAGACAAGTCTGCCTCTAAATGGCTGCGAACGTCGTCTGGCGTCGAGTATCTGAGACGATCATACAGGGTCTTATCATAGGTGAAATCAAAGCCTTCCTGTTGTAGTTCCCATTCAAGCCCCCAGTATACCTCCGCCATAAAAACAAAATCAGGCCTCCCGGACTTGATTCTTTGTATGGCCGGCTTCCAGAACGTTTCATTTTTGTCAAAACTTTTCCCCCATGTTTTTTTAAAAACATCAGGAGTCACCAGTTGTGCCATGTCGCAGCGAAGGCCATCGCAATGTGAGGCGGCCTTGTCCAGAAGATCAGCTATAAACTTTCTGGTCGATACTTTGCTGTAATCTACTTGAACCGTATCAGTCCAGGCGGGGAAGTAAGGATCTTTGCCATGGGCAAAGGTGTAAGTCCTGCCCCCGACTTTTTTCTGGAAAACATTCTGAGTCTCTGCGGGAAACAGCGTGTCGTGCAAAAACAGATCAGGATGTTCGCGTAAAAATGGTGTATCTACGGCCATATGGTTGGGGACAAAATCGAGTATCAGCTTTATGTCGAATTTCTGGAGACTTGATCGAAATATTGCGAGCGCTTCATCACCACCGAATTCTTGATCTACCTCATAGGTGCGGATCGCGTATGGAGATGCGCCGATATCCTCTTTTTCCCATGTCCCCAGCGCTCTTGTGTATTTTTCTTGCAGCCCGGGATGACGGAGTGCGATTTCTATTCCCTCCAGGCTTCGGTTCCAGACACCCATTAGCCAGATTGCATCAATACTGTTGTTTGCAAATTGTTCAAGTTCACTAAGGGGTATAATTCCCAAGTGGATTGGTTTTCCGTATTGTAAAGAAAGGTCTTTTAACCAGAGCCTTGTATTGATTTCATAGATGACTGGATTGTTCACCCAAGACATTAGAGTTGCTCCGTTAAGTCGTCAAATAAAAATAACTTACACATCTTGCTTGCCCTTTTGCTTGTTTTCTGTGTTGCGTCAAGGCTTACATAACTCGTTATGCGCGCCTTAACGCGCCTTGAAAACAAACAAAATTTCGGCGCAATCTGTACAACTTATTTTTACTTGCCTCCTAAGTGGAATCTTGAAATTAACGAAGTGGAGCCGGGCAAGAGGGCTATGCCGGGAAATTCTTGAGGTAATCGATAAAGGGCTTATGAACCCACGATTCCAAAGGTAGGATCTAAGAAAATCCCGAATTACTCAATTCTATTGGCTATACCCTACAGCAGCTATAAAAAAGCTGATCGTGAAAACAGCGCTGATTATAATCCGATACCAAACCTCTCTTCTGGTAAGCTTTTCCCCCGGCCTTGTCACAACTTTCTCCTTTCTGCCATGCTTGCAATTTTTAAAGAACTCTTAAAGAGACCTTTGCATAACTGCCATTTTCCCGTGATGCGGCGTCAGGCTTCAAAATTTAATCCTCGAAATACCCAATGTATTCCTCCGGTTAATTTTTTCACCTTCCTTGCCTGACGGAAAAATGTCGCGTTATGCAAAGGTCTCTGCCTGACGGAAAAATGTCGCGTTATGCAAAGGTCTCTTAAAATACCCATCGGCAACAAAACGCATCTCTTGAGTTTTAGACCGGCTTTGGCTCATTCTTTTGTAGATAGACCAAACACCGGGTCTGAAATATGTTCTCCTTTGCAGACGGGGCATCGGGATGGCGGAGACATACGTTTCCGACTTTTAAATTCAAACCCGCATTTCAGACAACGCGATGGGACGACAGTAAGCTTCGCTCCCCTAGCCTTGACGCTTTTTTCTATATGACACATGTGGTCATACACGTCTCGTTCTTGTATGCTTAGGATTTGAGATAGTTCTCTGGCGGTCAACTCCCTTTCTCGCAACAACCTGATCATTTCTTGTCGCAGTGACCCCATTTTTTTAGTGTCGTACCACTGATACAAATTTTAAGATTCAATTTTATTATAATACAAAATCTTGTGAATTAACAAGGGAGAAGTGCGGGTGGGGCAATGATTACGAT
>JAFDAE010000149.1 GCA_019314005.1 Deltaproteobacteria bacterium
CATGCCGGGCTACAATCGTTGCGCCAAGTATCTGGTCGGTCCCCTTTTTGACATGCACCTTGACAAACCCTTCATCCTCCCCATCCAGAACGGCACGGTCCACCTCATTCAGAGATCTGACAAAAGTGTCAACCTGAATCCCCTTTTCCTCGGCATCCTTTTCATACATCCCCACATGGGCAATCTCGGGATCGGTATAAGTACACCACGGAATGGTTAAAGCGCTCGCTTTTTTGCTTCCCAAAAAGAGCGCGTTCTGAATGACGATTCTGGCGGTGGCATCAGCGGTATGGGTAAATTTATACTTCAGGCAAATATCGCCTGCGGCAAAGATCCGATGATTCGTTGTCTGGAGACGGTCATTCACGACGACACCCATTCTCTTGTCATACTCGACACCGGCTTTCTCAAGATCCAAGTTGTCAACGTTTGGGACGCGCCCTGCCCCTACCAGGATTTCGTCTACAGCCACGGCATCCTGCTTTCCTTGATATTCAACATGGATTATTTTTTCGTCTCCCCTTCGCTCAACGCGTTTGATGGCACACTCAAGTATCAAGCGTATACCTTCGCGGATAAAGGTCTGCTGTATAATTTCCGCTGCATCGCTATCCTCCCGATCGAGGATATGAGCATTAATGTGCAGAAGGACCACCTCACACCCGAGGCGCTGAAAGGTCTGGGCCAATTCGCAACCAATGGGGCCGCCGCCGATGACCGCAAGTCGTCTCGGACGCTCGGTCAGAGAAAAGACTGTCTCATTGGTGAGGTAACCGGCCTCGGCCATTCCCTCAATGGGAAGTTGGGCCGCCCGAGCGCCTGTGGCGATCACTGCCTTTTTGAAGCAGAGAGTTTTCCCTTCAACCTCCATTGTATCAGGGCCTGTGAAACGACCCTCACCGAGGAATAGGTCCACACCAAGTTCCCGGAAGCGTTTTGCCGAATCATGGTGGCTAATGCGCGCCCTCAAGCGCCTCATCCGTTCCATAACAGCGCCAAAATCGACTTCGACACCATCCACGTGAATACCGAACTCCCTGGCAATGCGGATATCTGCAGCAACCCTGGAGGAACGAATAATCGCCTTTGAGGGTACGCACCCCACATTGAGGCAGTCTCCGCCAAGGAGGTGTCGTTCCACAAGCGCCACCTTTGCTCCGAGACCGGCCGCACCTGCCGCGGTGACCAAACCTGCGGTACCAGCGCCTACTACCACCAAATTATAGCGCTGCGCGGGCTCCGGATTCTTCCAGTTTGCCGGATGAACATTGGAAACCGTAACCGCGTTGTGTTCATCTTCCGGCAGAATTCTTACCGGTTCAGCCATTGGGTATCTCCTTTCCATTCCTCTCGTAACCGTTTATCTCACCGCAAAGACGCAAAGAGCGCAAAGTTTCAAATTTGATGGTATCGTACAAAGTCGCTGATGAGCCTATTTTGGTCATCTTTTTGTAAAGATTCTTAACGAAGTGAAGCGTCAAAATCGTAAACTGTTTGAGGGCGATAGCCCGAGTTTTTACGATTTAGCGAAGCGAGTTTAGAAACTTCAAAAAGTGACCAATCAGGCGAGTTAGGGACTTTGTACGATACCATCAAATTTCTTAACCTTTTTACGGCTTCAAGTCTTTCTTTGCGCCTGCGGTGCAATTATTCCCCCTTCTCCTTTTCTTTCAGCCTACCCCGGGCATACCTGATCAGGATGGCCAGAACAATACCTGCCGCGACCACACCTCCGATTAATCCCCAGGGGACACGTCCTTCAGCAATGCCTTTGGTAACCGCATCCGCCCCCACTACATAGAGAATAGTGCCTGGAATCATACAGAGCCACGACCAGAATACGTAGGTCCAAAAAGGGACTTTTGTAAGGCCAAAACCATAATTGAGGAGATTAAAAGGAAAGATCGGCACAAGTCGTGTCAGCGCCACAATAATAGCCCCGTGTTCTCCTGTCATCTGGTCAAGCCGTCGAAATTTTTCCTTGGTAGAAAGCGAACGGGCAACAGCATCCCGGGCAAAATAGCGTGCTATCAAAAAGCAGAGAGATGCTCCCAGCGTAGAAGCTATACTAACAAGGATTACCCCCACGATTGATCCAAACAGCGCTCCCGCGGCAACGGTGAGTGCTGAACCGGGCAGCGCGGCAATAACCGCGATAACGTAGAGCAGCACGAATACGAATGGCCCCCAGGCCCCCAATGTCTCTATCCAATGACGCAAGGCGCCAAGGCGCTCACCCACGCCAAATACCCTGGCCAAGACAATGATCGAGAGAAGTATCCCTATAAGGAGTACCGGCCGCCACCAGCCTGCTTTGGCGCCTTTCTCGTCTGATCGGCCGCCCTGGTCCGTAGTGTCTGTATCGTTCACCTGCTTTTCCATTAGATAACGTTCTCCTTGACTACAATAAACTAGGTCTCGCTACGGCCTGCGTATCTTCTTCCAAAGACTCATGCATGATATTGGGTTCAGTGCTGTAAAATTTTGATGGCCCCGATAGGATCCCCCATTCCGCCTCTTTGAATACCGTCCGGCATTCCTGCACCGTCATCCCTCGCTTACCTTCGGTCTTCTCTTCAGTATCTCGTGGATTTGAGCCTGATTCCGCCCATAGCAAATTAGCTCCGGCCGTGGCGCCCACAACGTTTGGCTCATGTGTGCAATTTCCTGAAATATCGTAACCAAGCGCCAATCTCACCACCGCAAGGATATGCGCCATCTTTGCCTCACTCACAATATCGTATTGTGCCAGGGCTGTATTCGGTATGGGTATTCGCCTGGCAGAACCACTGTAGACCGGTTTCGCTTCCCGTGTGATGATCGTCTTTTCTACCAGCTCCTCTATTGTATGTTCGCTTCCAACCGGTTCCACACAGGTGCCGAGGAGTAATCCGGCCTCCTTGGCATTCCTGAACGTCTCAAGTCGCCTCTCCGGAGCAATGGTCGTGTCCCGGCCTTCACCCAATCTGACCGCGTGATAAATGCCCGCAAACCCAGCGTCCTTTAACTGTCGGGATTCTTTTTCGCTAAAGTCCCCCACATTGGCCACGAGTACTGTTTCAGGTCTCAAGGATTTACTGATTTCCTGAGACATTTCGATGAACTTTTCAAATGTATAATCAGCCGTCGTCATGACATAAATCGCATTTGCTCCATCTGACTCAAACTGCCGTGCGCGTTCCACAGCTTCCTCAGCTGACAACTCAACACGCTCTGTAAAAACCTTATTTCTCGCCGCAAAGGCGCAAAAGAGACAATTACGCGGACAGGGCGCGATATTCAGCCCCACCTGAGCATGCACTTCCGCCATTCCTTTGCATGCATCTTTACTCATCTGACGGGCTACCGCCTGTATCATGGCAGACCCGGGTGAGAAGAGACGGACAGAGAACAGGGCGGCAATTTCCTTACCGGTAAGTTCTTCGCCACCTAAGGATTTTTCAACTATATCGCCAATCATAGTCCCTCCTTTCCTAAGACAACTTCCCTCCTGCATCCTTATCCAACAAAAACAATAAGCTTCCTTTGCTTGGCTTTACTCGCACTGCCGGCAAACTATCATCATTCTCTTCCAGTATAGTTTTTATGATACGGGCCTTTTTTTTGCCGCTTACCAAAAAGATAATGTTTCTTGCTCGATTGATTACATGCAGTGAAAGGCTTATCCGTTCATTGCTGAGCTTCTCGCTCTTTACCGCTATCACAAGACGATTTTTTTCCGTCAATGATAACGTTTCGGGAAATAAGGAGGCTGTATGCCCATCTTCTCCTATCCCCAGCATTATCAAATCAAAGGCCGGCGACTCACTCGCACCGAGCTTGAAAAAATCGCGCACGTGTTTTTCATAACTGTTCGCTGCTAATTCTGCCGTGGCTTCCTGTGTTGATACAGGGTGAACATTCTCCATGGGAATGTCAACACGACTCAAGAGATTTTCTTCTATCAGCCGGTAATTACTCGCTTCATTATCAAAAGGCACAAAACGTTCATCAGCAAGAAATATGTGGGTCTTATCCCATGCTATGTTTTTCTTATACTGAGATAACTTCTGATAGAACCCAACCGGTGTTCTCCCTCCTGACAAGGCAGCAGCTAACCAATCCTTACGTTTTATAGCATCTGCAGCAATTTCCCCCCACTTTTCAACTGCAAAAGCCGCCATCTGTGCATAATCAGCAAAAACAAGCACTTCTTTATTACCATTCACCATGTGCGCCATGCCCGACCATCTCTCATCATCAACTCATCCGCCTCTTTAGGACCCCAGCTTCCCGCAGGATAATCGGGAAAGTTTGTTGCCGGCACATCCTCCCACCGCGTAATAATGGGGTCTACTACCGACCACATTGCCTCTACTCCATCCTGACGGGCGAAAAGCGTTAAGTCCCCCCTTATGCAGTCTATAAGCAATCGTTCATAGGCGGGGTGCGATTGTACATGAAAGGCTGTCTGGTAGTTGAACACCATATCTACCGGATAGAGCCGGTTCCCTGCGCCGGGATATTTTACCCCAAAACGCAATGATATCTCTTCCTGGGGTTGAATCCCCATCACAAGGCGATCAGGCTCGGGAATGTCGCAATCTCGTCCAACAAGTCGAAGCGGCGGTTTCTTAAATTCAACGCTTATCTCAGTAATACGCTTTGCCAGACGTTTCCCGGCGCGCACATAAAACGGAACCCCTGCCCAACGCCAATTATCTATGTAAAATTTCCCCGCAAAAAAGGTTGGCGTATTGGAATCGAGAGCAACATTTTCTTCCTCCCGATAAGCAGGAACCTTGTTGCCGTCTATTTTACCGCTACCATACTGCCCGCGCACAGTATATTCATCAATATAGGCATCATTCATGGGACGAATTGTATTAAATATTTTTACCTTTTCATTCCTGATGTAATCGGCTTCGAAACCAACAGGCGGGTCCATCGCTACCAGGGCAATGAGCTGCATTATATGATTTTGCACAATATCTCTCACCACCCCCGCCTGTTCATAGAAAACTCCCCGATTGCCCACACCTATATCCTCAGCCACGGTAATCTGCACATGGTCTACATAACTCCTGTTCCAGAGAGGCTCAAAGATACTATTGGCAAAACGAAAAAAGATTATATTCTGAACTGTTTCTTTTCCCAGGTAGTGGTCGATACGATAGATCTGTCTCTCCTCAAATGCCTTTAAGAGAAGCTGATTAAGTTCGATAGCTGACTGTCTATCCTTTCCAAAGGGTTTCTCGACAAGTATTCTCGTATTAAAAAGCCCCTTACAGAGATTGTGCCGATCCAGATTGTCGACAATTATAGGCACAACGCCGGGCGGAACCGCGCAATAATATATGACGTCATGTTTTGAAGCAGCAGAAAGATCGTCAAGGAGGGAGTATAAGGCTTCGTAAGAACCCTCCGCACCTAAGTCCCCGGAGATATAGAATAGGTTTCGGGCAAACGTATCCCAACTGTCTCTATCAAGGGATTCGTGCCCAAACTCTTCGATCGCCTTCCCCGCGAAACTGCGGTATGCCTCATCAGACATAGCCGGCAGACCAAATCCAATGATGGAAAAGTTTTCGATGAGTTTCTCGCTATGGTAGAGATGGTAGAGCGTCGGCAGGAGCATCCTTCTGCTCAAGTCCCCGGCCCCGCCGAATATCACCACGGTAAACGGCTCTATCTGATAATCTTCCAAGGGAATTTCACAGCTCTCCAAAAACCTGCTTTGGAGCACAAAAGAGTCAGTTACTTCAGCCTG
>JAFDAE010000013.1 GCA_019314005.1 Deltaproteobacteria bacterium
ACAAGACAAATGCGCTATGTCAAGACGAAAACAGACTAAAACCAAGGTGACAAATGAGGCTGTTCAGGTGAGCAGACATGCGACTCGAAGAGAGGACGAACAGAGGAGTTCACTATTCCATTTATAAGTGGATACCACTTAGTATCTCCAGAGCGTCTTTGTTGTACGGGTCGTTCTGCAGTACTTTGTGGAGATAGGTTCGGGCCTGTAATTCATCGCCCTGACGATGGTAAGAGAGCCCGAGTTTTAAATACGCTTCAACAAGGTCAGGGTTCTGCTCAATCGCGGCGCGGTACATCTCGATAGCCTTCCGGTACTCGCCCTGCTCAAAATAAATATCGGCTAAATGTTGACGGACTTCGGCAGATTCGGGCGCAATCTTCAGGGCCATCTTAAGCGTCCCTACTGCCCTGTCATACAGTTTCATTCGCTCATAACAGGTTGCCAGATTGTCCCAGACCAAAGGCTCATTTAGCCGTTTTCTTCGCAAAACACCCTGGATATGATCCGCAGCCAGGGCAAAGTTCTCCATATCTATCAAGGCAGAGGCCATGCCTATTTTAAATACGGCGTCAAAGGGAGAGATTGCAAGCGCATTTTGAAAGTCCTCAATAGCGCTGCTGAGTAATTGCTGTTCATAATAAGCCTTCCCGCGATAATAATAGGCATGAGCCTTCAGAGGGTTGAGTTCCAAAACTCTATCAAATTCTTCCACGGCCTTTACGTAAAGTCCCTGGGAAAGGCAGACTTTGCCCAGCGACATATGGGTCGAGGGATTGTTGGGGTCCAGCTCTGCCGCCAAAAAAAATCCCTTAAGCGCTTCTTTGACGAGCCCTTCCCGGGAATATTCGATCCCCTTTTTGTAATGAAAAACAGCGCGCTCCCGCCTTTCAGCCCCTGATAGGATTGATTCTGAATACTCCTCATGTTTTTCCCGGGCACGGTCCCTCCCCGCCGCAAGCCTATGATCATTCGGGGAAATTTGTAGTGCCTTTTCAAAATCGATTAAGGCCTTATGGAACAAGTGCTGCTGGTAATAGGTCTTGCCGCGGTAATAATAGGCAGAAGCCTGCTTGGGATCAAGACCGATAGCGGTATTAAAGTCTCTTAGCGCCTTTAGGTAGGACCCTTCAGCAAGCTGAATTCTCCCTGTGTACACGTGAGCTTTAGGATCTTGTGGTTCAATGCTTGCTGCCCGCTCAAAATTCTTCAAAGCCTCTTGGATTAATCCTCTGTCGAAATAAGAGCGCCCTGTGTGATAATAAAAATCAAATGTTTGCAATTCCATCGATTCAACATTAGTCAAGGGAGGCAGCGAAGAGGTTTTATATCTTAAGATGCCCTGAAAGTTCTTATCCGCAGTATGCAAATACAGGTTCTTGGGCGCAGAAAACTCTAAAAGCGGCAGGTCGTCTGTATTTAACTCAGAAAGAATCGTAAATTTTTGAACATCCTCCTCCCCCAATAGAAAACAACCCAGTATCGAAAAAGGATGATCGAAGGAATATTTTTCGAAATCAGCCCTGATTTCAGGGAAGCTTGCCAGCCTTTCTGATATGACGCGATAATCTATTTTGATCTCATTGTTTTTCCCGATTAAAAGTATATCACTTTTAGAACTAAACCAGACCTGAGAGTGAGTAAAGATACTCCGGAAGGTATTGACAATCATTTTAAAATCATGTGGTAACATGGAATAGGTATGAACCCACTGAACCATGATGCCGTTCTGATTTAAACGGCTTTTGCATAGCTCATAGTGCTCTCTGGTAAAAAGGCTTGAAATGCCGGATATCCAGGGATTGGAGGGCTCAGAAACAATGATGTCATACCTCTTATTGGTGGCCAGGAGATGATTTCTACCATCTGCTGTGATCAGATTTAATTTCGGATTATCCAGCACGTTATGGTTGTACTCATTGAAATATCGGGCAGCATCGATTATTGCTGGCTCTATCTCAACGCAATCTATCTGGTTTAACGGATATTGGGATAGAGCCCCCGCAGTTACTCCGCTACCCAATCCAAGGACAAATGCGTTTTGCGGATCGGGATGGAGCAGGATCGGCAGATATCCCAACATAAGCTGATTGATCATATCACCTTTCCCATTTGAGGCATCTGTCTTTCCATTAACCGCGAGGGAAATATGTGGAGTACGGTCCTGATGCGAATCAATGCTATCATGATAGCTTCCTGTTATATAAGGTATCTTCTCTTTTACATCCATAAGTGTTTCCATGACAGAAACTGTGCAATTTACGCCGTCTTTATAGTAAAGAACCTTCTTGTTCAGAAATTGCCGGCCAAAGTCCTCCTTGCTCTTCACGTCGTAGCGGTTGGCATAGACAGCAACCCCGCTGGCCATAAGCCTTTTATCCCAGTGAGGCCCCCAAAAAAAGAGGCTCAAAGGAATAAGAACCAGACAACCATAACAGGCTCTTAGAGCTGCGCTCTTTTGGTCCGCAATAAGCAGAGTGATACCAATAAAGGTATTGACCAAGATGGCCAACCACAGAGTTGCCTGGACCCCGAGCAAGGGGATCAAGACAAAGCCTGCCGCAAATGAACCGAGAATGCAGCCGACAGTATTTGCTCCATACACCGTGCCGATGCTGCCGCCAAGGCTTGAGAGGCTTTTTGTATAGAGTTGACTCGCAATAGGGAATGCCGCTCCCATCAAGAGCGTGGGAATGAGCATAACCGCAAAGCAAAGAATGAATTGTAAGGATATAATCAGGCCAAAACTGCAGCCAAACGTGGGATAAAGTCTCAGAAAATAGTACGGCAGCTCCCCCAAAACGGGTACTATGATCAATGCGGTAAAACCGATCGCAAGCTCTACGATTCCCAGCACGGTTAAACTAACGCTTCTTTTTCCCCACAACCGGGCAAACAAGAAACTCCCGAGAGCGATTCCCGCGAGAAAGGTGACCAGCATGGTACTGAAGGCATAAGTGGAGCTGCCGAGTACCAGGGCCAAAACACGCGTCCAGCCAACCTCATACATCATGGAGGCAAGACCGGCGAGCCCAAATGCTACCAGAATCACGACCGAATGCCACCTTCCAGTCTCAATCAACGGCCTTTCGATCACGTCCGCCTTCTTTGGGGCACAATCTATCCTATGCACAGGAGCAGGAAGACGTGAGTCACTTGCTGAAAGCCTTGCCAGCAATAAGACCAACAATCCTATCCCCATATTCATGACAGCGGTCATGTAGATAGTCAAATGTATCCCTATCAGGGTAGGCAGTACATAGCCTGCTAATATGACTCCCAGGACAGCGCCAAAGGTATTTATAGCGTAAAGGTCCCCCACCCGTTTTCCCAACCGATGATAATTCTTGATAAAATACTTACTTAAAATCGGTAAGGTGGCACCCATAAAAGTAGTAGGAATAAGCAGAACTAACATGCACAAAAGAAAACGAAGTATACTGAAAGGATAAAAGGAGAGGCCTTGATACGCCTTAATATAAACGGTTTCAATCCCTTTAAAGATCAGGGGGGTAAAGAGACAGTAGACACCTATTCCGCCCTCCAAAAAGGCGTATAATCTTAAGAGCCCGGATGATTCGCGATGTTTAACATACTTGTCGGAATATTTACCGAAGAGGAAGCTCCCTATGGCCAGACCGCCCATAAAAGAAGCCAAAACAGTGCTTAAAGCCAAAACAGTGCTGCCAAACACCAGGCTCAACAGCCTTATCCAGGCTACCTCATAGACCAGGGCGCAGGTGCCGGAAAGGAAAAAGCAAGTTAGGATGGCAATGCCATACACGGTCATTAGAGATTATCCTTAGAAACCGCCTTTCCCGTATCCGTGTTTGTGACAACCAGCACAGCCAGGTTTGGTTGATTTGTGGTCTGCCTGGGTATGACATGCATTATAACAAAAACTTTGCCATGACGCGTCTGAGGTGCTAGGCACGGTAATGTCGGCTGCGTTGATGGATGATCTGACCAGATAGATGCTATTGGGTGAACCGTGCGGCTCGTGGCAGTCAGTGCAACATAGGGTGCGGTCAGCGTATTGGACATACGGAGCTCTTGGCCAAGAAATTGATCCATTGAGAGCGCCATGGGCGTCCGGATCAACGACCACGCTCGAGGTTTTCCAGCTCAGTTTCAGAAGGTTTCTTGGCCCACTGGGGAGGCGGGGGTTGGAGCTGTAGATTGTATTATAGTCGTTGTGGCAATCAGTGCATAACTTGACATAATTTGGCAGATTTGATCCATCGTCTGTCCCATCGCCGGCAGGTTCATAGGTGCTTGTCGAGCCGTACCAGTAGGGTGCCTGATAATCGGAATATACGCTGCTCATCCTTTCGGTTACGTCATCCCCCCATCTGTTGCTGCGGTCGCTTGGCCTGGAGATGGCCGATTTAGTAGCGTCGTATGTGGCGTTTTTATTGCGTTGCGCGATATGCGGATTATGGCAGGCGTCGCAGGGATTTATATCCGCGGGCAGCGTCCAGGAATTCCCATCGGCGTCTTGTAGAGTTGTGCCCCGTAATGCGGCAATGCTGGGAAGGTGATGGGAGGATCCTGATGCCGTGTGACTGAAGGCTTCAAGTATATCGTCATCATAACTACCCGCAGTGGTATCGCCACCAAAATTATAGCTGTAGCTTCTGTTGACAATTGCAGTGGCGGCATAAGTGGTTGTGTTGTCATGACAGTCGAAGCAAAAATTTTCAGCTTGGTCCGTATGGTTTGTGTCAAACAGTAAATATTCATCAGGCCCATCGGCAGGGACGGGCTCATCACCGTCGATACTGGCATGCTGTTCGTGACAGTGAGCACAGTGGCCCGGGGCATAGCCAATTGTAGCCGTACTGTTCCGATTGACTCCGGCAGTGGCATCCCCATGGGCAGAAACGGAGTAGTTTGGTTCTCCAGGTAGTGGCGGAAAAGCATACACGTCTTGAACGGAGATTAAAAAGAAAAGGAACACTAATGCGCCGAGAAAGAACTTAAACCATCTGTCAAAAAAGAAAGACATTATTTGTGTCTCCTTCTTATGGTAATTTCAACCTCATTCGAATCGCCACTCTCTCCTTCGGACGTATTAACAGCGGTAACTACATAATAGTATGTCCGGCCTTCCTCTGCCTGCTCATCTATATATCTATGCTTTGTGAGTAACGAATCGTTTATCTTTAGGTAACCGCTTCCCGTGACATCACTTCGGTAAACATTATAGCCGGCCAGATCAGGCTCATGATTCCTCTTCCAATGTAACAATACTGCTTTCCTTTGAACCAGTTGCCCCTTTAAGCCTTTTGGGGGCTCAAGCGATGAGATAGGCTCAGCAGACGCTGAGATTATCTGTGAAATTGTCACAAGAAATTTTCTCGGATAACCATTGTTCATAAAAACAAATGAAGAGGAGGCATGCATATCAATCTCCCCTCCTTCTCCGTCTATATCAACGAGTACCGCGTCTTTATCAGGTATTATCTCTTTTAGATCGGGCCATTGAACAGTCAACTCACCGGATATATTAGAGACAACCTCAAAGACCCACTCTTTTGGAAAATCAGGCGCCTTAATGTCCTGACGAAATGTATCAAATACATGGCCCCATTCCGGGTGTGGGAAATAGGTATAAATATAAATATCATTAAGCGTGCCGGGAGGAGCGGGGATGTCCCACGCGTTGTCCTGCCCGTCAGCGGCTCCATCTTTGACGCCGGCAATACAGTAATCATAAGTCCCCCCGCCTGAAACCCGCAAGGTTATCTTCCAGTCAGTGCCTGAATAAGCAGAAGCGGAGAAACTACTTGAGATTAAAATAACCAAAAGCAATTGACATATTCTTGTAAACATATCTGCTCTCCTTCTGACTAAGGTTTATAGAGCTTCAGGTCGAGGTCATAGTCGGAAAATATCCAGTAACCCTTCCATGGCTCTAACTTGGCGGAATCCCATTGAATGGAGTCGTATGTACTGCCGTTCCATATGTAAACGGCATTTCCTATCCAGCCTGAAATCACAGCATCCCCATAGGTTTGAGTAAAGGTGTAAATCACATCGCAAGAACTGAGGCTTACGCTTGTCCCATAAGGGTTCCCAATCAAATTCCAGCCGGCACTTAAGGAAAGCGTGAACGAAGCATCGGTTATCTCAGTGCCTGAAGCATCGGTGGGGTCGTCGCTTTTGCATGAAAAAAGGAAAACGCCTTTTCCCGGAACAATAGTTGCGGCTTTTTCCCAATAACCGGCAACGTCGGGATCACCTGCACCCGCCCAGGTAGAACACCAATGCCACATCCAGTTTATGCCGGCGTCGTCCCTGAATACCGAACCTGAATCATTGGGAACCGGCTGTAGAGGGCATGAAACCATATTCCAGTCAAAAAGGAGACCGGTCTTGCCAATGGGGCTAGTGGTAGAGAGGTCGGATGTGTTGATCTCATCCAAAGACTTTATGGCAAAATAGTATACGGTATTTGACTCCAATCCGGTAACTGTAAAATATTCTGTTGTTCCTTGCACAGAAGGGGTTGGCTCCCCTGTGGCCTGGCCGGCTGCCGAGAATTCAACGTCCGTGGTAATGGGTGTCTTGGCGTATCTGACATCATAGCTTGAGGCCTGTGTGCCGGGGTCGTTACCATCATCTCCAGGTGCCGTCCAGGTGAGTTCCACCGAATTTGAGCCCACTGTCCCTGTTGTTGCCAGATCGGTTATAGCGGCCGGCGGAGTAGGGTCAGATACCGGCATATCAGTTACTGTAATATCAGTGCCGGAGGCATAGTTGTCATAGGCGTATCTTTTAATTGCTGTATTATTATAGTCAGCCGCATATAAATACTGCTGTCCGGCGAAAGAGGTCGCGAAAATACCTAGGCTGACATTGTTAGAATTGAATTGATAATCACCTGTGCCTGAGCTCGGCCCCCCTACAGTCATCACCCAATTATTGTTGGAATCAAATTGCTGAATCCGGTGATTACCGCGGTCACTTACCCAGTAATAGCCGTTAGCATCAAACGATATCTGATAGGGCCCGTTTCCGCTGTTGAATTCTCCGTCCCCTGTTCCTGAGGAGCTGAGGATTGTGGTAAAACTGGATCCGCCAGTAGTGGATTGATATACCCTGGTAGCCCCCACATCTGCTACAAGGATAGTGTTGCTGTCTGAAGGATCAATGGCAATGCCTGCAAGAGTTACGGCAACTGGCACCTCGGTTCCGATATTCCAACTGTCCCCTGAGTTGATAGATTTATAGATCTTGTCTGTACCCCGATCCACACCGTAGAGTATGGTTCCATCACTGTTACAAGCTATATCATAGGGTTCCGAATAAGCCATCATCTTTCCATCCGGCCACCCCAGGAGATCAGAACTCCAGTTACTACCACCATCTATTGAATAGTAAAGCCTCTCGCTTCCGTTATCCAAGACATAGATCTTCTGCCCGTCATTACTTATGGCAATTCCATAAGCAGGGCCGCTGTACAACAACGCCTGAGACCAACTGGAGCCACCATCAGTCGATTTGTAAAGTCTGTCGGAGGCGGTCATCCAGAGGTTCTGACTGTTAGAAGGGTCAACAACCAGGTCATAGGGAGACTGCCCGGTAGAAGAGGCGCTGATATACGCTATATCATCGATATAATAAGGATAGGCGCCGTCCGGTACAATGTCACTCATGTCATCCCTGCCATCCCATACATCGGAATTGCTGCCGCTGGTTCTATTTTCAGTATAGTTATTGGCGGGGAAGACCAGTTTACGCTTCAGAACACCGGATGAATCATAGATCCTCAGCCAGAGTATGGCTGAGGTGTTCAGATCATATGAAATGGTAGTATTCTCTGTATCGGGATCGAAGGGGTTAGGGCTTGCTGATACATTGGAGACATTGGCTGCTTCCCCTTGTAAGGTCATGCCGAAGATAACAAAGAGGCAAATGAGAGCGCCTACTGTAACTTTATATGAATTACAATAATTTTTCATAGTCTCCCCCTTCTTCCTCATAATCATTTTTTCAAGCCACAAAAACCATTGCTTTGTTATTGCTTTGACGTATGGCATACTCCGCATCCGATAGAAAAATCGTTGAGAATATCCCACCGTATCATTTTAAAATTAGGAGACCCGTGAACACGATGGCACGACAGGCACATAACTATATCGGTTCCGGGTCTCGCTTCACTGGTTACCCCTATGGCTGACAGGTCAGGTCTTGCCACAGGAGCGATCATACTGTAAGGAGCGGCCGCCCCGCCTCCGGGGCCGCCATTGTAATATTGATATTCGCCCATGGTGGGCAATACGATGTTTGTGGGATGTCGCAGCCATGGACTTCCACTTCCTACACCGCTTGTACTATGAAAGTCTCCATGGCATTGAGAACACAAGGAACTTATGTTTGCGGTATCATCAAAGTCATTAGCCCCCTTATATTCATTATGGCTCGTATTGACATTGTCTTGTTCCCAGTCGTTATCTTCTGTGCCCGATATACCATTCAAGAACCTATAACTCAGCCCCACACCCGCAGCACCTCCGGGAGTCCCTTCTGAATCGTCCTTATGATGCGCGGTTCTAACTGCATCAAGTTGATCGGAGTTTCCCCTGTCACCGTGACACCCGGATACTCCGGCGCAAGTAAGTTGAGACGACAGTGCGCTGCCCCCTGGAGGAATAAGCGCAAGGGTTTGATCCTGACCAACTATGCCCGCAACATTGTGGCCTTGTGCGTTAGTTACCGTAACGTAAGAAAAATTGCCGCCGGCCAGAGGGTCGTCCGTGCCGAAATTGCCTCCTATATTCCAGACAATAGGAGTGCCCGTTGTGCTTATAGTAAATCCTTCCGCGCTGTGACAACCGACACAGGTAGTGTTAAGAAGAGAAGGATTGGCATCAGTGTAGCCTTCGAAGGCTTCAAAGGCCACAACTTGTTGCCCTCCCTGGCTGTTATGCATTGTATGGCAATGTGAGCACATGCCTGTGACCGCTGCCTGAATTGATCCGGAAAGTCCGAATGTAAGAAGGATGAAGAGCAAAAAAATCAATGATTTTTTCATTATAATTTTTTCCTAATTATTATAATCCCCTATCTATCGTTTCATTAAGGTTCGAAGGTCTTTCTCTCGCTTTGTATCTGTATACTACCCATCGGCTGTTCTTTTTTTGCGCCTTCATTGTTAAGCGAGGTTGAGTTCAAAGATTCCAAAGTCGATCCTATTAAAAAATTTTATCCTCGAAATGGTACAAGTTATATAAAATATTCTCCCAGTTACCTGCATATCGTAAAGTAGTCTTGTTGTCAAGCAGACAGCAGGTACAAGACGCGTGCCGATTCTTTGACCTAAAAAATTGCTATTTTTCACTTGCTTGTACTGTTATTTTGATTTACTTATAAAATTAAAATGTGCCTTACAATTCTTGAAAATCCCGCAAAAATGAGTCTGCCGGGCAAACTGAAAATTTTGCCTACTTTATCAATGAGTTACTTTCGCAAAATTGGTGCCATAAATTACTACATAACCGTATTTAATAAATTAGTATGGAATCTTAGATAGTTATGTGCAATTATAGGCGGCAACCGCTTCTCCCTTTTCAACGGATGCCTTGCAAATTTTAACACTTTTGGGGCAATATTTTGACTATGCTCAACAGTAGCGAGAAAAAACTTGACAGGACTCACTCTTGAATGATAGAAAATAGAAGTTTTTTTCAATATATTATATACTAAATTGTATACAATATGTTTTAAAAGTATGACATTTTTTGGGTCAGGCAAGCTTCTTTCGACAATCGGTACAAACTACGAGACCTTTGCAAAACGTGACATTTTTTGTCAGGCAAGGAAGGCGAAAATCTTAACCGCAGGAATACATTAGGTATTTTGAGGATAGCGCTGACGCTTCACTGCGTGCCAATATTTGAAGCCTGACGCCGCATCACGAAAAAATGGCAGTTATGTAAAGGTTTCACTACGCCGCATAAGGGTGTGTTGAGAAGGTCAGCATTCAAGATAGCAGTTTTGTAAAGCTCTCACAGTGGAGGGAAATGAAATGGGCAAAAAGGCTGGTGTTTTAGTTTTATTAGTGACGCTTGTTATGTTCTGCGGGAATGTAAGGGCTGAAAAACTCTTAGACTCTGATTGTATTAAATGCCATAAGGTGCAACCGGCAACAATAGCTGATCAAGGGGGCAAACATAAAACAGAGGTAGATTGCGTGGATTGCCATACACAGCATCCGCCGGAGGGAAAAGAAGCCGTACCTGCATGCAGCGTCTGCCATAGCGGCAAGTCACATTATGATCTTGAAAATTGCGCGGCCTGTCATAGTGACACCCATGCGCCAATGACATTAAAGATTGAGGGCGATGTAACAGATCCCTGCCTTACATGTCACGAAGGAGAAGGGAAACAATTAAAAGACCATCCCAGCGCTCATACCGACTTGGCTTGTAACGAATGCCATACAGAGCACCGGTTGATTCCTGAGTGTATGGAATGCCATGAAAAGCATAGCGAGGACATGGATCTAAAATCCTGTCTAATCTGTCATCCGGTACACATGCCTCTTGTGATTACCTATGATCAGAATCTCCCCTCGAATTACTGTGCGGCATGCCACGGTGAAGCGGCTGCTTTGCTGAACAAAAATACGACCAAACACAAAGACCTTTCATGTGTCTACTGCCATCGTGTCCAACATAAGACGGTGCCGACCTGTGTTTCGTGCAAGATACCCCATGGTGAACCACATCCACCCAAGATGCTGGCAAAGTATCCTGAATGCGGTCAATGCCATGGTATAGCCCATGATATAAGAAAGTAATTAAATGGAGGTGCCTTAGATGAAAAGTGCAAGAAAGGGAGCCATAGTTTTTAGTGCTGTAGTGATTGCAATGCTATTGCTTGTTGCTATGGGGTGTCAAAAAAGAATGGCAGCTCCAATGCTGGGAGAAGCCGAAGCGATTTCCGCCAAAGATATAAAAAAAGAAGCGACCAAAAAAATCTCCGATCTCTATGATTTTGAAGCCGCGCCTCTTCGCACGGTAGCACAGTGTGCGCAATGCCACATTACCGTCTTTGACGATATTAAGAAACAGGGCGGGAAACATCAGATTGAATGCGTTCGCTGCCATACGCAGTTCCACATGTTCAACCCTAAAAAACGTCCTTATGAGACGGTCATTCCAAAGTGTGAAACTTGTCACGGGGTATTTCACGGCAAGGGAACAAAAACGGTGCGCCTTACCAATTGTGCATCTTGTCATGCCGATCCGCATGCCCCTCTGATTATCCCGAGTTCAGAGATAGAGAATGCCTGTCGCTCATGTCACAAGAAAGAGGCAAACCAGATTAAAAAGAATGTCAGCATGCATACAACAGAGGTGGCTTGCGTGGATTGTCATGCCGACAAACATGGATTTATACCGGAATGTAACGCGTGTCACGAGTCACATAGCCCTGAGGTTGATATGAATTCTACGACCTGTATGGGGTGTCATCCGGTTCATATGCCCACGAAAATTGCATATGGTGTGGAGACCTCTTCTACTATTTGCGCCGGATGCCATGACAAAGCCTATGATCTGCTTCAGAAGAACCGTACCAAACATACAGACCTTGCATGCGCAAAATGCCACGACGCCCATGGGAAGATTCCAAAGTGCAGCGTTTGCCATGGTCAGCCTCATTCAAAGGCGCTGCTGAAGAACAAAAAGTGTTCAGATTGCCACGGCATAGCTCATAACCTGCCGAGTTAATAGGGCGGGTAACACGAGAAAGCCAAACTTGTCGTGAGGTAAGGGTGGAAAGTCACGGGTCTTTTGGACGTGTATGACACAGACAGCCGGACTGCCGAAGGGTAGTTCGGCTGTCTTTTTTTGTTTTTAATTTGGTGTTTTCATATTGCATCCGTACTCTATTCAATGTATATTATTTTAAATTATATTTAATTATATATTATTTCAACCCACTAAAGCGTGTATAAAGCAATACGAGACTTTTGCAATACGTGACATTTTTTGTCAGGCAAGGAAGGCGAAAATTTTAAGCAGAAGCTATTAACAGTGTGGGCCATGGTGGAATTCCCCCAGGTGTTAATAATGAGTCCTATCCATTTGAGATAATGTAAAAAAGACAGTGAGGAAGAGGTCATCTATGAAGCAGCTAAAGATATTAGTAATCATAGTGGTTGGCGTGTCATTGTTGTTCATTTCTCATGCGGTCCATGCCAAAGTAACAGGCTCTTGCGCAAACTGTCACACTATGCATAACTCACAGAACGGCACTGAAGTTGTTACCGACCCACAACCAGCTCTCACCGTGAATAATTGCGTCGGGTGTCACTCTTCTACCGATTCCGATCCCACCTATGAGTTGGGTGATTCGACCGTCCCTGTCGTCTACAATACAAATGGTGCGAGCACCTATCTGGCAGGAGGTAATTTTTACTGGGTGGCCGCGGGAGATGATACCAAAGGACACAATATATTCTCTGATAACCCTGATGCCCTGAGCACAGCCCCCGGGGGATCTTGGGGTACTGGTTGCGACACTAATTCCTGTCATAATAACCTTCACACAACTTACAATGATGGTCCCAACCCTGGTTTGGACGGTAGGCAGGGCTGCACCAAGTGTCACATGGTCGATGATCAGTATGGCCCTAGCGGTTTCCATCATGCAGATGACTCGAACATTGTAGTGGGCAGTGAACTGAATGATCAAGACGGTTATTACCGCTTCCTCAAAGGACATCAGAGCGCGGACGACAGAGGCGTTTCAGGAATTGAGGATAACGACTGGCAATATACAAGAAGCTCTACCGACCACAATGAATATCTGGGAAAGCAGAATGCTCTAAAGTCCAAGGGAGGTCTGGGTAACTTAGACAACACTATGACAGGCTATTGCTGTGGCTGCCACGGCGACTTCCACGGGCAAAATGAGAAGGATGACGGATCAGGGAATTGGATCCGCCATCCCTCGGATGCGGTGATACCAAGCCAAGTCGAGTATGCCAATGCCTTTGGCGCAGCGGGCACCGGAGAAGGTACCTATAATCCACTTGTTCCGGTGGCTCGGCCCAGCCTGAGTGTCGTAAAGGGTACCGTGGCCCTGGGCACCGACCTGGTTATGTGCCTCTCATGCCACAGGCCCCACGGAAGCCCTTATTCCGATATGCTAAGGTGGGATTACGAAAACATGATCGCTGGAGGCGGAGGCGCTGATGGTACCGGCTGTTTTGTCTGTCATACAAATAAAGACGGTTCTTAAAGATATTAACTTCCAAGTTCCACACCTGCGATAATCTCTTGCTTTCATAGCAGCAGCTCTCTTAAGGCATACCTGCTCAATCCGATCATCACCCTACTCCCTTTAGTCTGGAAGATAATTGCAAGACCTTTGCAAATCACGTTAAGGATGCTCCAGATACGAACACTATAATTGACAACAGCCTGAGATTATTGTATTACAATATACAAAATAGTTATAGTTGAACTTAGCTCTACTTCGTTTCGCAATTGGCCGAGTTGTTGAGTAGTCAGGTTGTTCATTCGTTAAGCCTCTGACCTTTTCTCCAACTACTCGACCAAAGTCGTAGGGATCTCGCTGGACTGAAACATTATGTATGAGAGAATGCCAAAAGATAAGCTATTGTCTCCAAGAAAGCCTATAGCGCTCATAACGCTGTTTCTGCTTGTCTTTGCCTTCCCAACAGCAAAAGACTTACTCTTTGCGCAAGCCAAGGAAAAAGAAAAAATAGTTGTAGAACATATAATTCTTGAGGATTACGAAGGTAAACATTTATCTCACCCTTCTGGTTTGTTTCATGATTCGTTTAGGCGGGAGACGTATGTGGTTGACTCTGGAAATAACAGGATATTGATATACGCATACGATTTTTTCCATCTCTTATCTATCGCCAAGACTGATGGTATTAACTACCCTGTAGCAGTGACGCTCGATTCAGAGGGGAACTTATTTATAACGCAGTCCAGCACAAAGAAATACCCACGGGGGAGATTGTCGGTACTTAATGCTAATCTTAGATGGGAGCGGGATATCCTTTTTGAAGATTTTGAGGGAGCGGACAAATTTACTCCCTATAATATCGTCTACCACAAAGACGGCTTTTTGTATGTAACGGGAAAGGACTATCCCGGAGTGGTAGTCTTAGACAAAAACGGCCATTTTTCGCGTCTCCTTACTCCCGTTGATTCGTTTGCAGGTAAGACTAAGAAGGCTTTAATACGTGATGTGGAGATTGATGACTTTGGTAAGATATATCTGTTGAGCCAGGAAATGGGACGGATTTACGTCTATGACACACAAGGCAACTTTTTGTTGAAATTTGGTAAAAAGGGTGGTGGGCCGGGGAAGTTCAGTCGTCCCAACGGCCTGGCCGTGGATAGCCACAGGAAGCGTGTTTATGTTGTGGACTATATGCGACACACTATTTTGGTTTATTCCATGGAAGGAAAATTTTTGTTCGAATTCGGTGGCCTTGGTTGGGCAAAAGGATGGGTACAGTTCCCCAGCGATATATGTACGGACAGGGAAGGGAAAATACTCGTCGCAGATACATTTAATAACAGAGTCCAGGTCTTCAAAACAGTCCCTTTGAGACAGTAAATGATCGAGTAACCACGTGGTTGGGCAGTTCTAATTCATGACAGGTTGCGAGTTTCGGGCCGGATGCAAGTTATTTCCGAATTGACCAAGCATGAACGTATACGAGAGAGGACGCTTACTATGAAAAAGTTGGCTCTACTGCTTGTTTTTGTATTTTGTATTTCATTGTTTGTCTCGTGTGTACCTAAACCCGATTTAAAGAAATCCATATATTCTAATGCCGGCCAAGTTTTCGTTTATCTTTCTCCTTTTCAAGAACCCTCTTTAGACATTACTTTCACCCTCTCTGCAATGAGTTTCATGAACGAGGAAGGTATATGGTATGATGTTGCATTGGAACACCAGGTTATCAACTCAACAAAACTTGCAGGCACTCAGATAAAACTAAAAGAATTCTATCTTCCGGCGGGGAAATATGAACGATTAAAGTGGGGAATCTCTGAGGCAACTTATAAACGCGGCAATAAAAAGTTTAGCCTTGCCCTTCCTGAGGCAGTTCACAATCAGACACTCGATGGCGAGTTGTCCGTAGACATTAAATTTGACGTTTTTTATCGAGAGAGCTTGTGTCTGTTTGTCGAGTGGGCTGCAGACCGATCCATCATAGATAACTATCTTTTTAAACCTCAACTCACCGTAAGACCGCAAGGATTAGAAATAAAGAATGTTTTAGCCTATGTTTCGAACGAGGCCTCTAATTGCGTTACAGTGATAGATAGACAGGAGAACTTGGTTGTAGGAACCATTGCTGTAGGAGAAGCGCCAAGAGGTATTATTGCAAGCGACGACGGCACCAAAGTCTATGTGGCCAACTCTGGATCGAACAGTATTTCTGTGATTGATACATCGGCAAACAGAGTAATCAATACCATTGAAAATCGTGGATATACCCCTGAGGAACTTGCATTGTCCGGGGACGATAATATCCTCTATGTGACCAATCCCTTTTCGAATAATGTATCGGTCATAGATGTTGTTTCCAAAGTGGTAATTGCTCGAATAGATGTTGGGAAAAAACCTACTGGAATTGTGGCAGATAAAGAACGGCGGAAGATCTATGTTGCAAACACAGATTCACTTAATATCTCTGTGATTGATACGGACAGCCGAACGGTTGCGAGCTCTTTAACTGTTAGTTCAAACCCTCGCTTTTTGGCTCTCTGCAATGACCGGTTATACGTGGGTAATGAAAGGGTCAATGACATATATGCCATTGACCTCCCATCTTATTCCATCAAAACAATAAACGTCGGGTTCAGGCCCGAATGGTTGGTTTGTGGTTTGTCCAACAGGATTTATGCCGCAAATAGTAATTATAACGAAGTTTCCTTTGTACACACCACCTTAGACATGGTCACGCGGAGTATACCTGTGGGACATTACCCATCAGGAATGACTGTTGATACAATAAGAAGAAAGCTTTACGTGGCAAATCGTTTGTCAGGGAATGTGTCTGTCATAGACGTAATAACAGAAAAACTGAAAAAGACTATTCAGGTAGGTGAACAACCTCATAGGATAGCACTTATTGCGGAATAAGTATTCCTAATCCTGGACAAAAAACGAGGATTCAGAATTGAGGAATCCATAATTACCAAATTCGGAATTCTTGATAACCTGCGCTCTACTTTATTGATTTCCGAATTGGCGACGTCTGTATGAATGATGAAAGGTTGAATTTTCCGGCGATATGATTAAATGGTGGATTGTTACTCCCCTATTAGTTTTGATTTTGTTTCAAAGCGCTTATGCCGATGATATAAGTGGTTCTGCTCAGATTTATTGGCAAACAACCTCAACTGAGGAGGAACATGAAAAGGAAAAGTCGTGGTATCTTAGTCAGACGTATAATCTTGGTTTAAGTAAGGATGTTACGCCCAACATCTCTTTTAGTGGAGACTTAGGCATCAATACCACTGAAAGCGACGATACCAAGACGACCCGTATGTATCCCTCATTCCGTCTTAACTTGACAAATGAGTATTTTGACGCAAATGGGGGTTATCAATTATATGAACGCGGACTCGAAATTTTTGGAATGCCCTCGGATGAAACCCGTCGTACCAACGAGACCTGGAATACCAACTTATCTACAAAATCTACAAGTTACCCAAGGCTTCGATTTCGTTATGACAAAAACAGGCTCTACGATCATCTATCTATTCACGAAACAGATACCCGTTCTGAGCGTTATGAGGCAACAGCTGATTATACCTATCAATTTTTAAATTTCGCAGTAAAGCATTATAAAAATGTTAGTGACAATTTCGTGGCTGATAGTACGCAAACTACCACAAACGATGAAGGGAGAGTAGAATTCAGACAATCTTTTTGGGACAACAGGTTCAGTAGTTCCGGATCTTACAGATGGACTGAACAAGAAACAGAAAGCATGACCCGAAGACAGGATGTTCGGGTTAGCATCGAAAGAGACAGAAAGGTAGGGCTGTATGATAGGGATACCACGCCTACCGCAGACCTGCTGACAGACACTCCACTCCTCATAGATGACAATATATCGACGAGCGCTGGAATAAACATCGGATCTAATGGCAACGATTACCAGAACATCGGCGCGGAATTGACAAGTCCCGAGGAAATTGAAGAGATATGGATTTACACGGATGTTGAGTACACTGATAATACCAACAATCCTGTTCGATGGGATGTCTATTCGTCCGGCGATGGTACAATTTGGACTTCCATAGCAACAAATGCAACTTCCGAATACGTCCTGTCCGAGAAACGATTTGAAATATCCTTTCCCCAAACTACAGCGAGTTTTTTTAAAGTAGTCAATACTACTCAGGCCAGTGTTGTTAATCTTGATGTTACAGAAATCAGATTGTTCGGTTATACAACTCAGGCAGCCCACACCACTGACACGACCACAGTAACCAGAGAAAATATTATTTTTAATGCCGGACTGCGGCCGGTAGATTGGGGAGTTATTCAATACGATTTCACGCAAGACGAATCCGAAACCGATCCTGATTCAAGCAAAACGAGACGATATACCCATAC